>JBBAGC010000185.1:0-5095 GCA_041655115.1 Spirochaetota bacterium
CCAGATATCCCTATAGGACATGTAAAACATGTGAGGCCATATCCTTGTTTCAAAATATTCCCTGTTCATATGAAGCAGTTTCACAAGATCAAAATCAGGAGCCTTTAAATTTATTTTTTCATTTTGCGGCTTTGCAAATGCAAGCCAGGGCTGATTCCTGGGACAAACTACCTGGCACCTGTCGCAGCCATATATATTCATACCCATGGGTTCCCGTAATTCCATAGGAGTTAGTGTATTGCCATAATATGTAAGATAGGAAATACAACGGGAAGGCTCAATTTTACCATTGCCTTTTAAAGCTTTTGTGGGACAGGCTGCTACACAGGCATTCCTGCACCAGTCAGGACAGTCATTTTTCACAGAGGGATTATCTGCTTCAAATTCATAGTCAATAACAACAACTATGGGGTTTACCCAGGAACTCCCCATTGCACATCCTGAAGCATAAAACAGGGCGTTTTTTCCAAATGTACCAAGACCCGCTCGTGCAGCAGCAAGCTTGTCAGGCATGCTTGCTGAACACTTGCTATTAATTCCCTTGTCACGCAAATAACACCTGAATGCCTTAATGCGCTGCGAAAGACCATCCCTGGTTACTCTATCATCATCTACATAGCACCTGCCAAAATAATCTGTTAAAGAAGAAGGAAAATAATCATGGAAATAACAATTCATTAAAACTATTATACTTTTTGCACCTTCCATTACTGCATCAGGATAAATACTCTCCTTCAATTTTAGACCAGCCTCTATTGTCCAATCGTATCTTTTATCTTCTGAATCTATGTATTCAAGCTGGGACATAAAAGCCTCAGCTGTGGTAAAGCCAATGTCATCAAAGCCAATGTCATCAAAGCCAAGCTCTTTGGCTTTATCAATCACCTCTTTTTTGGTTGTCATCTGCCCACCTTAAAAAAAATCAGTCATATAATTTTACCATTGCTCTAAAAATCATTTGAAAGTGGGATTAAAAACTTACAAGTATTTTTTAACTCCTCTATAATATTAAGCCTTCTTTTAGAATAAGGCAAAACAGTGATGTTATAAAAAAGTTATCATGAAATTATCCAAAGTGTCGATATAATCCATGAGACATAAGTATTATTGCCTGGAGCGTATTTTAATGAGTAAAATTAAGAAAAAGAAGAAAAAAACAAAAACTTTCAGGGAACTGCTTGAAAAATATCTTGAGATTAAAGGTCTTGATATTGTAGTCATTCTTAATGATGGAACAGAAGTAGAGCTTTACAAAAACAGAGAAATAATTAATGACATTATTATTGCCATTGATAACAGCAATAAAAAACAGAGCATTCCTATTACTGAAGTAAAATCAGTAGATTTGTTCGCAGCCTAAATCCAAAACCAATGAAGCTTAAATCTATTATTTCTGTTTCACAACAGGCTTAAGCTTCATTGATTTAATAAACTCATCCACGACCTCATTAGCAGCATCAGAAAATGTATATGATTTTTTTGTTAACGAGCCTGTCCATACAGCTTCCCCTGTTTCAGAAGAAACCATTCGGGCTGTAATACCTACAGAATAGGTTGTTTCCAGCCAGGAAAAAATATAGAGAAAAGTTGTTGAATGCTGAAAAACCCTGTAATCATGCACTGAACCAAAGATAAAATAATCAACCCCTGATATTTTACCTGCATTTATAATCCAGTCCCTGCTATATTCATCATTCTCAAATAAATAACAGTCAAGATCAGATGTAATTGCCTCAATACTCTTTACATTAAAACCCCTGTTAAAAAGCTTTGTTTCAAAAATATTTCGCGCAAGTGCTCCTGAATTATTGCTCTCTTTTTTATTGAAGTCTTTAAAAGGAAGTACTGCTATTGAAATATTATCCCTATCCAGCAGATCTTTATTATACGATACAGATGAACTGACACATGATAAATTAGCAACCAGAGCTAATGCCATAAATATTAAAATAAATTTTTTCTGTAAAAACATAAACAGTCTCCGGACTATTTTTTAATAAATCCTGAATACAAACTACATCAAAATGCTAACATTGCCTAATCTATTGCAGCAGTGATTTAAAAAGCTTTGGCTACTCCAATTTTTGCAAAAAGAACAAAACCACTTGTTGAAAAATCACTGGCTCCAGGAACATCTATAACAACTGAATCTTTATCTGAGCGTATAATTTTCATTCCTAATCCAAACTTGAATTCAGGACATAAAAAAACATCAGGATATAACTCATAATCAAAGCCTAATGAAAGCATAAGATGTATTATGTATGAATCAACATCACCTATAGAGGAAAACTGCAAGTAAGGACCAGTACCAAACCAGGGATTAATTTTCCTGAGATTAAAATGTCTAAGCAAAGAAAAACCAATTGCATGAAGTTCAATTGCTGAAAATTCCTTTTTACTTTCATTGATATTGTGATTTATAACAGCAGGATAAATAAACCACTCTGTCCTGTAAGAGATATAGGGATTTATCATATAATCAAAAAAAATCCCCATAGCTGTAGCATATGTCCAGGTTGCACTATCCTGAACAGTAACTGAACCAGCCTCAATGGTAAGATAAGAGGAAGCCCATGATAAAACAGGGCCTATGCCCAGAATTCTACGATTATTAGCCTGCAAATCGCCATGAAGAAGAACAACAAAAAGCAGCAGAAAAAAATACTTTTTCATTAAACCCTGCAAAAAATTAAAATTTTCGTCTTTCCCTGTTATGGTTAAGCCTGTTCATAATATAAAGGGCAACATAAGCTCCTATAAACCCTGCTATTATATTAACCCCTGCGCCCCTGGAAAGGTAATCAAGAATTGTTACAGTAATATCATAAAAAAGCTTATCAAGGAGAAGCCCTCCTATTAAAGCTCCAATTAAACCAACAACCAGCCCACCTATATATCCGCCAAAAAGATCCCGTTTTTTAAGATTATAAAAAATAAAAGCTACAAAAGCTCCAATTCCTATATAAATAACAATTGCTTTTACAACAAGCAAAAAGCTTCTGATTCCTTCAGCCATTTTATACCTCTAAAATAATTATTTTATATTTAGTAAAATTTATTACACCTTAATTTAAAAAAATTAAAAATTTCATGTGAACAATTATATTGACGACGCTGTTATGTAAAGAATAATTCTCCCTTTCCTTCACGTATAACATTAAGGGAATCACCGGTAAAATCAACTACAGTGGAAGGAGTTGAAACTTTAGGGCCTGCATCAATTACCAAATCAACTTCATTCCTGGAAACCTTTTCTATATCCTGGGGATCTACAATATACTCCCCTGATGCTGTGTAAACACTTGTTGCAAGTATTGGCCTTCCAAGAGCCCTTACCAAATCAAGGGCAATGTTGTTGTCCGGAATACGCACCCCTATTGTCTTTTGATTTGTTACAACAATTTTTGGAACAAGCTTGGATGCATGGAAAATAAAGGTATAGGGACCGGGAAAAGCTTTTTTCATTATTTTAAAAGCTCCTGTTGAAATATTCCTCACATAATCATTTGCAGATGATATATCAGGAAAAATAAAGCTAAGAGGTTTTTTCCTGTCCATTTTTTTTAATCTGTAAATTTTTTCAATAGCCCTCTTGTCTTTTATATCGCATCCATAAGCATAAACTGTATCTGTAGGAAATACAATCACACCCCCCTGAACCAAAAGATCCTTTGCTTTGCCAATAAGCCTGGCTTGAGGATTCTGTTCATTTATTACAAAAATCATTTTATATTTACCACGCCTTTAATAAATCCCGGCATATCTGGATTTATATGAATTTTCTCTACTGATTTATTAGCTTATTCCATTAAAAAAAACTTCAACTATTTCAGGAATGTCAGGGAATTAATTAATTCATCACATACTTATAGGTATAATTCAATCAATATTTGTTATTATAAAATTTATTGTTTAAATAAAGAAAGTATTTGTTACCCTATAAACAAAGAAGGCTTTTGCAGATAGCGCGATCTGCAAAAGCCCTCAACCTGGTAAAATTACATATAGGAGTGTAATTTATTATCAATCTATTATACTATCGGTGACTTATTTAAATGCCTTAGCAAATTTTTTAAAAATTTTATAATTTTTAAAAAATTTGCTTACTAAGTGTTTTTTGCAAACTTAATCTGATTCAACAATGCTTAATAAACAAACAAAAATCAGCCACCCTGAGTCTGTGGGAAAGCTGTATTACTGTAAAGATACTCAACTTTTTCTTTATGCTTCATTTCTTCGTTTGCTATTTTTAAAAGCAGATCCTTTACCTCACCAACAGGCTCAATATCAGCAAGTGCCTTATAAAAATTATAGGCATTAAGCTCTTTCTCTGCAGCAACAAGATAAACATCTTTTGAATCCATGCCCTTTTCAATAACCGGCTTTTCAACATGTTCTGCAATCTTGTAATCAATAACAGTATCAAGGTTTAATGTATTAGCTCCAAACCCGCCCTGCTTATATTTTACCAAAATTTCTTTATGCTTCAACTCTTCTTCAGCAAGGAATGCAAGAGTCTCTTTTACTTCCTTATCATCAACCTTGTCCTGAAGCTCAATATAAAAATCATAGGCTTCTTCTTCATTTCTAATAGCTATATCAAGCAAGTACTCCAGTTTTTTCCCACCCATTTTCAAAACCTCCGGATAAATTAATATTATTATAAGTAATAGAGTAGGATTGTTTTTATTTTTTTATAGTCAAGTTTAATTCTTTTAATATGCCATTTTTATCCAAACATAAAAACAGTAAATTTAACCTGTTTAGTAAAATAAAAAGTCAATCCCAGTTCATTAAGTCTATAAGTCCATTTATAATAGTAAGAGGATGGGGCGGGTTCCCTGGTATATAAAGATCAATTTTATGCTTTTCAAGAAACTCTCTCTTGAGTGCAGTGCTATCTTTAAAAATACCACCGCTTATTGCATCAGTTCCTGCAAGGATTATAATCTGCGGATCTGCTGTGGCTTCATAACATATATCAACAGCCTCTGCCATATTTTCAGATATGGGACCTGTTATCACTATACCATCAGCGTGTTTTGGTGATGCTACAAATTCTATACCAAAACGGCTCATATCAAACTGCACA
>JBBAGC010000186.1:0-5068 GCA_041655115.1 Spirochaetota bacterium
TCAGGTATAATGCACATACTTGCAGCATCCGGTCTTCATGTTGGAATAATCGCATCCATACCTCTTTTGCTTTTGTTTGCAGGAATTAATAGAAAATTTCTTCTTTCCATTTCACTTGTTCTGGTTTTTGCTTATCTTTATTTAACTGATATGCCCATATCTCTGGTAAGGGCTTCTGTTATGTATGCTGTTGTATATATTCAGGTAATAGCTAATCGGGAGGTTCTTTCTTTAAATTCCCTGTTTATTGCAGGTTCAATTGTTCTGCTTTTATTCCCATGGGAGATTTACAGTCCAGGGTTTCAGTTGAGTTTTGGAGCTACTGCTACTATTATTCTTTTTTACAAGGGATATTTAAAAGTTTTAAATGCTTTCCCAGGTTTTATTAAAAAATCCATTGCAGCTACGCTTGCAGTTCAGATTATTACTGTTCCACTTGTTTTTTATCACATGGGGCAGATTAATCTGGCTTCTATTCCGGCAAATCTGGCTGCTGTGCCTCTTATTACTGTTATTATGATGCTTTCATTATTGGCTCTTTTTCTTTATCCTTTGAGCAGCTTTGCATCTTTTTTAACAGGAAAGATTACTCATTTATTTTATCTTGTTCTTGCTGGTTTTACTGAATTTTTTTCAGGGTTAAATCTGAATTATTTTGTTGATTCTCTTTCTTTAATTTTAATTGCTTCTTTTATTTTTTCTATTATACCATTGATTGACTTTAAAGGAAAAAATTCATACAGATTAATCGTTATTCTGATTTCTTTTCTGCTTCCCTGTGCAGCACTAACACGGACCTATTCTGAAGGTATGGAGAGCATAGTTATTTCATCAGGGAAATCAAGGATAGAAATTCTTAAACCAGGTATGGAACCAACAGTGTGTTTAAAAATAAAGGATTATGGAGATGGCAGGGCTATTTTAAACAGTTTTCTCAAGTATAATATTACACCTTCTATAATTGAAATAGATCAATACTCATTTGCTAATGTTATATTTTGCAAACAGGTTCTTGGTAATTTTATAGTTGATAAAATTGTTATTAGTGAAGATATAGCAGTAAAAGGAGGAATGGAGGATATTTATCATATTTCTGATTCTGAAAATATTAAACTTTTAATTAAAAAAAGCTATTAAAATAGAGTAGACTAACATGATGTTTTAATATTATAATTGCATTTACCGATAAGTTAAATGAATAAAATAGCTGCTTATTTAAAATATAACTATGAGAAAAGAATTTTGAAATGACATTAATTGATGACAAAAATTATCCTGAAAAGATACTTAAAGGAGAGGCTGTAAATTTTTCTTTTAAGTTTGTTGATGAGAGTTCCCTGGTTACTATAAATACAGTATTGCTAAAGGTTCTTTCCAGAATGGGCAATATTTTTCTTCTGGAAACAATTATAACCATTGTAAGAGAAATAATTTATAATGCTTTTAAAGCGAATTTAAAGAGGATTTATTTTCTTGGTAAAGGAATTGATATAAATGATTCAAAAACCTATGAAAATGGAATGGACTCATTTAAAGAGGATTTTTTATATAATCTTGACGCAGTTTCTCAGATAATTCATGAAAGTTCCTATTCCATTACAGTAACTTTTTCATTAAAGGGTGACTTGCTTGAAATTCGTGTTTATAACAATGTGTCAATAATTGAAGAAGAAGTTAAAAGAATTAATCTGCGAATAAAAAAAGCTGAGGAATATGAATCCCTTGCAGATGCCTATGATGAAGTTTATGATTCCACTGAGGGTGCTGGTTTAGGGCTTGTTCTTATGATATTTCTTTTGAAAAACTCAGGTATAGGTACTTCTAACCTTTCATTTAACACGGATAAAAAAGGTGTAGCAGTTTCCATAGGAATACCCAAAGAAGTTAAAGAGAAAAGAATAGTCACTGAGGTTACAAAAAGGATACTTAAAGATGTTGGTTCCCTTCCTACATTCCCTGAAAATATTGTTACACTTCAGCGTATGTGTAGCTCAACTGATACCACCCTTGAGGAAATAGCAGAAAATATAGCAAAAGATCCATCCTTAACAGCTGATGTGCTTAAACTCTCTAATTCTGCAGGATTTATTACTGGTAAAAGAATTACTACAATTAAAGAAGCTGTAAAAATAATTGGCTTTAGAAACCTTAATCTTATTTTAACTGCAAGTGCTGCAAGAAAGATTTTAAGTGACAGATATAAAAAATTTGAAGCAATATGGGATCATTCTGCAAGGGTTGCTTTTTATGCCAGGCTTATAGCCAGAAAAAAGAATTTAACTGCTGTTGCTGAGTCTGTGTTTATTTCAGGTTTGCTCCATGATATAGGGAAAATTATTTTGCTTTCAATGGACAGTTCTATTGTGAACACAATATCTGAAATTACAAAAGACAAGCAGCTGCGATCATCCTCCATACTTGAAGAGATTTCTATTGGAATAAGCCATGCTGAAATAGGCGGGCTTATTGCTGAAAAATGGAATTTCCCTGAAAGTTTATTTATGGCTATAAAAAATCATCATTCACCCATGAATAGCGAAAAAAATCACAGGGACGCAACCTATACAACATATCTTGCAAATTTGCTCTGCGGAGTTGAAACAAGAAAATACAGTTACTATTATATTGAATCAGAAGTGCTTAAATGGGCAGGTCTTTTGACTATAGAAGATGTAAAAGAATTTCATAACAATCTGCAAGAAAGCTATTTAAAACACATATCTATTGCAGGTTAAAAAATGAAAAAATACCTGGTGGAGGAGACCAGAAGCGGATTTAAAACGCTTATATATAAAGAATCTGCAACACAAAGGGACATAAGACTTCATTCTGCCTATGATCCTGTTAAAGAAGCAGAAAGAAATGTTTCAGGATTTACCATTGGTAGAGCCTCTGTTATTCTTGTTTCAGGTTTAGCACTCGGATATCATGTCAATTGTCTTGCTGAGAAATATGTAGATTGTGAAATCCTTGTACTGGAAAAAGATCCTGAAGTGGTGAAGATCTGCAAAAAAAACAACCCTGAAATTTTTAAAAAAACCCTTGTTGCAACTTTTTTTGATGAAATTGAAAGCTATTTTGAAAAAATTGATTTAGCCCTGTTTCAGGGCATTGCCAGCTATGTTCATAAGCCTTCGTATCAGATAGATTCTTTATTCTATGATGAAATGATAAAAAATATAACCAGATATGTTTCATCAAGGGTGAGTGATCTTCTTACCCGATTTGAATTTGAAGAAAAATGGATAAGAAATATTTTTAAAAATATTAAGCATTTTTCTTCATCAGAAGGGATTGAACGGTTTTTTGGTGCTTTTAAAGGCTACCCTGGAATAATTGTTTCTGCAGGACCTTCTCTTAAAAACAATATACATGAACTTGCAGCTTTGCGCAACAGGGCTTTTATAGTTGCTGTTGACACAGCATTCAAGGTGCTTTTGCAGCATAATATAAAGCCTCATTTTGTGGTTACCCTGGATGCTCAAAAATACAGCCTTAAACATTTTTTGGGAGCAGAAGATTGTGAAACAGTTCTTGTAGCTGATGTAGTCAGCTGTCCATCTATTCTGGATTCCTATAAAGGACCAAGGGTTATAAGCACCACTGCAAAATATTACACAGATTCCAATGGAGGCATGTGCAGAGAAACAACTCCTGTTATGGACTGGGTGGAAAATTATACAGGTTATTTTGGAGATATTCAGTCCGGTGGTTCAGTAGCAACAACTGTTTTTGATATGCTCCTTAATTTTGGCTGTAATCCCATAATTCTGGTTGGCCAGGATTTGGCATATTCTGGAAGAGAGATTCACTGTACAGGGACATATCACAATGATGATTGGCTTCCGGGAATTAACAGGTTTAAAAATCTTGAATGCATAAATCAGGGTGTTATACGCAGGCGTAAAATAAAATATGTTCCGGGCTATGGCTCTGGTAAACCTGTAATAACTGATTTTGTTTTTGATCTTTATAAATCCTGGTTTGAGGATTCTGCATCAAGGGTTTCTGTAAAGATTGTAAATTCAACAGAGGGAGGGGCTGTAATAAAAAATACAGTTGAAGCAAAGCTGGGGAATGCCCTTTCTGTAAAAAGTTCTGTAAAAAGTCCGGATTCTATTATAAACGAAATATTTAAAACAGGAAAGGGAATTCCTTCAAAACCCCTGGAAAAAGCGTTGATGGAAAGCTTTGCCGAAATAGAGAAAATTATCTTTATTCTGGAGTCATCTGCAAAAGATGATAATAAAGATGATGTTATAAAGATGATTGAATCAGAGAATCTATACCCTTTGTTTAAACCGTTTTTTCGCAAAATAAATATCTATTTAGCCAGGCGAAATATTGATGAAAATGAAGCAAAAAAAATGTATCTTGAGGAAATAAGGATTTCTGCTTTAAAGTTGCGTGATTATATGTTAAGTTCCGGGTATGAGCTTTTTAGGGAGATCTAACTTTAAATACTGGTTTTACCGATAATAAAAGCAGGAATTTGTATGTTTAAAAAAAATATTTTATCTATGGAATAATCTTTATAAAATGACTGTAATTAAAAAAATATTTAAAATATTTACTATTCTCACTATTGTTTCACCGATCCATGCTGCCCCTGTTTTATCTGACTGGGTTGCTGGGAAAATTATTGTGTCAGAACAAAGCTCTGTTATTACTGATAATAATGGGAATCCCCTGGATAGTGAAACAGGTAGTATTATATCAATTGCAGAAGCTGGCAGCAGGGCATTTGAAAGAGCAAAGGATGCGGCTTTTATTTCAGCAGTGAATATATTAAAAGAAATGAGAATAGATAATGAAATAACTTTGAATGAACTTGTAAATAATGATGAAATAGCAAGACAGCGTTTTTCACTATTTCTCGACTCCAGGGTGAAATTCAGGGAGGTATATGTTGATTACCTGACAAGAGGAATTAATCTGGAAATTAAAATAGGGGATTTGTTACAGGTAATAAATTATGAGTTTCCTCAAAAAGAATTTCCTCTTCGCGATGACATCAATATATCTACATCCTATACTTCTCTTGTAATTGATGCCAGAGGCCTTAATA
>JBBAGC010000187.1:0-5026 GCA_041655115.1 Spirochaetota bacterium
CTTATTTGTTCGTATTCAAAACCACGGCCTTTAAGAAATCCGGCTGTTTTCATATAACTGTTTTTTTTATCTTTAACAGAATTATATTTTTTATTAGCAATAAAAAACAGTGCCTCCTCATCTACCTCATAGGCATTACACTCTTCCATTGTTGCATCAATAATATTACGATCAATCCCCTTTAAAAATAAATCCCTTTTAATGATTCTGCTTCCATATTTTTTCATTGCCATTCTGCTTTTAATAAAGGAAAGAGCAAAATCATAATCATTAACATAGCCCTTTTCCCGGAGTAAGGTAATAGCTGTTTCAATATGCTCGTCTTTGAATAGTTTTTTCTTTAAATATGTTCTCAATTCATGGGCTGACCTGTTCCTTAAAGCCAAATGTGCAAGGGCTTTTTGCATACACGCATACTTTAAGGATTCATCATAAATTTTCAGATAAACTTCACCTTCCAGTAACAAACCTGATTTAAGAGAATAATCAGAAACAACCGAATATGGAAGCTTCCAGGATTCTCCATTGTCCAAATCAAGCTTAACAGAATGCTCACCATATATTATTTTCTGAATAATTGCCACAACTGCTCCATAAAACTATTAAAATTGAAATCAGAGAGATAGCAATAAAAAAAGGATGCCTAGGCATCCTTTTATATATAATAAATAAAAATTTTTTCTTAACGTTTTGAAAACTGAAATTTTTTCCTGGCTTTTTTCTGACCTGGTTTTTTTCTCTCAACTGCTCTTGCATCCCTTGTAAGAAAGCCAGCTTCCTTAAGGGTTTTTTTCATTTTTTCATCTGTTTTAACAAGACATCTGGCAATACCCATCTTTACAGCACCAGCCTGGCCTGACCAGCCACCACCTGATACACTTGCAGTTATATCATAATTTCCAAGCAATCCCACATGCTCAAGGGGCTGCCTGACTATAAGTTCAAGGGTTTGTCTTCTGAAATACTCATTAATTGGCTGCTTATTAATAACTATATTACCACTTCCCGGCTTTAACCATACTCTTGCTACAGAGGTTTTTCTTCTTCCTGTTGCGTACAAACTTTCTGCCATTATTTTCTCCTTAAAATACCTGTTTAGCTATATTATAAATTGATAGACTCTGGTTTCTGAGCAGTATGAGGATGAGTGCTTCCTTTATAAACTTTCAGATTATTAAACATTTTACGCCCCAGCCTTGTTTTGGGAAGCATTCCCTTAACTGCTTTTTCAATAATAAATTCCGGCTTTTCTTTCATTATTTTTTTAATATTAACAAATTTAATACCGCCCGCATATTGTGAATGACTAAAGTATTCCTTTTCTTCAGCTTTGTTCCCTGTAAGTAAAATCTTTTCAGCATTTATCACAATAACGCTATCGCCCATATCAAGATAAGGTGTGTATTCAGGCTTATTTTTTCCTCTAAGAATAGTCGCAATTTCAGTAGCAAGTCTTCCAAGAACTTTACCTTCTGCATCAACAATATACCACTTTTTATTGATTTCAGATGCCTTCATTGCGTAGGTTTTCTGAATATTATTATGCATTAATCAATCCTCTCAGCTTATATAAAATAAAATGTAATTTCAAAATTGGCATTTTAAGAATATAAAACAATATATACCCCTAAAACTGTCAACTTAATTAATAATAATTTGTTTAAATGCAAAAAATAATTCTAATATAGAAGCAAAATGATTTGCAATTTAACTTATTAATCATGGAGATAATACCATTGTTTGGATAATTTTAAATATTTCAAGACTATTTCTTTAAATTAATATTTAAAAATAAAATTATTATCTTCATTACTCTATTTATCATTGACACAAAGCTATAAAAGTGTATTTACAAAGAAACTATCCATGCGAGGCACTATTATGAGAAAGACAATTTTAACGCCAATAATAATTTTTACAACTGCAATATTTTTATCATGTGCAACAATGAATCTTGATCAAAAGCCTAATGCTAAACTAATAAATTTTGATATTGAATCTCTTAGCTTAAGGGACATTACACTGCTTTTCGATGTTGCAATTTCCAATCCCTACCCCTTATCCATTAAACTCAGCAGCATTGACTCTATTTTTTATATTGAAAATAAACAACTATTCCAGACATCTACTGGTTCAGGTATGGAAATAAAGGCAAGGGGAAAAGAAGTTAATCGATTCAAGGTAAATCTTAAATACGCAGACATGATTGCAATTGTAAAAGACTACACTTCCAGAGAATCCCTTGACTGCCTTGTTGACATGACTATTGCAATCCCTCTTCCTGATGCATTAAAAAACATACAGAAGGATATAACTTTTAATTTTAAACTGAATAAGGAAATACCAATAATCATGCCTCAAATTAGCATTAAAGATTTTACTGTTGCCAAACCCTCACAAAAAGACATTGAAGCAGCACTGGAAAAAGCCAAGCAGAAAAACCTGAATGCTTCTACTGTAGTTAACATGTTTGGAGCTATTATTGACGGGAAAAATCCGGCCAAGGTCATAGACCCCTCTGATCTTGACCTGAAACTTAATGTTAAATTTGATATTGTAATGATCAATAAAACACTGGCAAAAATGGCTTTTCAGGATTTCAACTATGATTTTCTTGTAAATAACAGCAGACTGGTTGATGGGTACACTAACAACATACAAAATCTTTCCTCTCAATATATACTGGGAATAAACAATGATTTCAGCTCACAGGCTCTTGCTAAATCAATTCTTGACGCATTTAACAAAGGCAAAGGTGATTATATACTAAAAGGACACTCAATGGTAAAATTCCCGGACAAAATAAAAAAAGAGCCGGTTAAATTCACCTTTGATGAACAGGGAACCCTGGATATAAAATAGTAATTATTCCCACTCAATTGTTGAAGGTGGCTTTGAGGATATATCATAAACTACCCTGTTTATGCCCTTAACCTCATTTATAATACGGTTTGATATTTTCCTCAAAAGCCCCTCAGGCAAATATGCCCAGTCAGCTGTCATTGCATCAACAGAATTAACACCACGTATAGCTATTACATTCTCATAGGTTCGCTTATCTCCCATTACACCAACAGATTTAACAGGAAGGAATACAGCAAAGATCTGCCATAACTCATTATAAAGCCCTGCATCCCTTATCTCCTGTATAAGAATATCATCAGCAAGCTGAAGCACCTTAACCCTTTCAGGAGTAACCTCTCCCACAATCCTTATTGCAAGGCCTGGCCCAGGAAAGGGGTGCCTGTTAACAAGCTCAGGAGCCATGCCAAGTTTTACACCAAGCTCTCTTACCTCATCCTTAAAAAGCTCCTTAAGAGGCTCAATAACCTTTCCTGATTTTATAAGTTTTAATATTTCAGGAACACGGTTGTGATGACTTTTAATTGTGTCAGATGGGCCCTTTACTGAAACAGATTCAATTACATCCGAATAAAGAGTACCCTGTGCAAGAAAATCAAAACTTCCAATTTTTTTCGCCTCTTCCATAAAAACGCTTACAAATTCCCTACCAATTATTCTGCGCTTTTTTTCAGGATCCTCAACATTTTTAAGCTTATCAAGAAATCTCCTGGAAGCATCAACATATATAAGATTGAGGTTCATGTGTTTTTTGAACCTTTCAACTACCCTTATCTCCTCATCCTTTCTTAGAACACCATTATTCACAAAAACACAATAAAGCCTTTCACCAATCGCCTTTTGCAATAGAGCAGCAGTTACAGATGAATCAACACCCCCTGAAAGACCAAGGAGTACAGTACCATCTCCAACCTCCCTTTTAATTGTTTCAACAGAGGATTCAATAAACGATTCCATATTCCACGCAGGTTTAAGCTTGCATATATTAAAAACAAAGTTTTTAAAAAACTTTGTACCGCTGGTTGTGTGGTAAACTTCAGGATGAAACTGAACACCGTATACCTTTTTCTCACTATTTTCAAGAGCTGCAATCTCTACATTCTCAGAAGAAGCAGTAACAACAAAACCCGGAGGAATAGAAGTAACCCTGTCTCCATGGCTCATCCAGACCTGCTCTTTCTTTTTAAAGCCCTTAAAAAGTCCCGATTTTTCTTTAATATTTACCAGAACTCTGCCATATTCCCCTGAGGCAGAACCTGCTATTTTTCCTTTAAATGCATCAGCAACAAGATAAAGCCCATAGCATATTCCCAGAACAGGGACACCCATATTAAAAAGCCTCTTATCTACAAGAGGGGCAGAATCTTCAAATATAGAGGATGGTCCGCCTGACAATATCAAAGCAGAAGGCTGCTCTTTTTTTATATCTTCTATAGGAGTATGATATGGTAAAATTTCTGCATATACCTTTAACTCCCGTATTTTCCTGGCTATGAGCTGTGTGTACTGCGAGCCAAAATCGAGTATAATAATCCTTTCCTCAGGAATGCCTGTATTGTGCTCCATGATTTTAAGCCTCTAATTTGTTTATGTAGTTCATCAAACCAATCTGTGAAATTTTTTCATTTTTATCAATAATATTTTGAGCCATTTTTTCTCTATATTTAACAAGCTTTTCTTCTATTTTTTTATCATGTACAGACAGAATACTCAAGGCATAAAGAGCTGAATTAACACCTCCTGATTTACCAGCTGCCATTGTGCCAACAGGTATTCCAGAGGGCATCTGCAAAATAGAGAGAATAGAATCAATCCCGCCAGCAAGCTTTGTTTCAACAGGAACCCCAACCACAGGCAGAGTGGTATAGGACGCTACAACACCGGGCAGATGTGCTGCTCCACCTGCAACAGCAATAATAACTCCAATGCCCCTTCCCCTTGCTCCTTTTACCCATTCCACAGTTTGCTCTGGCGTCCTGTGTGCAGATGAAACCACTACTTCATAGCTTACTTCAAATTCCTCAAGAATAGCAAAACATGCCTTAAAACCAGGCAAATCAGAATCGCTCCCAAGAATTATACCAATAGACTTCATCAATTACCTCTTTCTTAATCTTTGTGATTCATATTTTTAACAGCAATTATAAAAAGTATAGCTAAATAA
>JBBAGC010000188.1:0-4986 GCA_041655115.1 Spirochaetota bacterium
GGATTAGCATTGTATATTTCAGCTGTTGAAGATGCAATAGATATGCACACATCCATTATTGCTCCAAGTGCTGCAATAATCATGCCTGAAAGAACCAGACCTTTCATGTCTATCCTGATGTTTGATGCGTAAAAAACAGTGAGCATTTCATTTGAAACTATACCAGCAAGGTGCATTACTGAACCAAAAATATAGGCAAGAGTTGAAGCAAAAAGAATTCCTAAAACTGCTCCCAAAACTGCTCCCAGGGTTTTAAGCTTAAAGCCTGAAATTATGGGAAGAGTAATAATGATTGAAATAATTGCTATGCCTATTGCAACAGGAAGGGAGGGATACCCCTTTAGTGTTGCAGGAATAAATACCAGAAAAAGCAATGCAATTGTTGCAACAAGAGCAAGCAGGGAAGCAAAGCCTTTGAGCTTGCCTATAATAATTATAACAACAATCATAAGTATAACCAGAACAACAAGGCTTTTGGTGTTGTCCATGTCATATATTGATATATATTCAGTGCTCCCTTCTATTCCTGCCTTTGATATGCCTATAAAAATCTTATCACCAATGTTGTAGCGCATTTCTTCAGGGAGTTCGTTTTCACCACTGAATACTGCTTTTTTTATTTCGCCTTTTAGATCACCATCAAGAATTTTCAGGAAAATCCAGGTTTCTGTAAGAGGGATTCCCTGGGGATTGTCAATATCCTGAACCTGTATGTCTGTGATTTTGGCTTTTGCATAGGTCATGTAATCATCGTAAGATCCATGCTGCGCAATAAGGGGTGTTGCCAAAAATAGTATCAACAGGGATATAATAGTTGTTTTTTTCATTCATTTCTCCTCAGGGATAGCGCTCTAACAGGCGGTTTTATCTGTTGTTTTTATAGAGTATTTTTCTGTTGCTGATTTTTTTAATGTCATCAGGCCAGACCCCTCTTTTAAGAGGGGCTTAGGGAGCTGTTGTGAATTGGTGATCCTGATCATTTTATATTTTTAAAAATCGCTTAACCTGATGTGGCAATAGCAGGTTTTTTACCAGCCTCTGTTTGCCAGCTTGTCAGAGTCATTAAGCTCTGACATTCCTATGCCAGTCATGGGTTCACCCAGGTCTTTTGAAATTTCAGCCAATTTTAAAGCATCTTTATAATAGGTGACAGAGTCCACTATGGCTTTTGCCCTTTTTGCAGGATTTCCGGATTTGAATATTCCAGAGCCCACAAATACAGATTCAGCACCAAGGTGCATCATCAATGCAGCATCTGCTGGAGTTGCTACTCCGCCTGCTGACAGATTGGGAACAGGAAGCTTTCCTGTAATAGCAACTTCAAGGAGAAGTTCATAGGGAGCACCTATATCCCGGGCAACACTCATAAGCTCTTCTCTTGGAAGGTTTTTTATCCGGGCAATATCATCCATGAGTGTTCTCATGTGTCTTACAGCTTCAACTATGTTGCCTGTACCTGCTTCACCTTTTGTACGGATCATTGCTGCGCCTTCGCCTATTCTTCTTAAAGCTTCACCAAGGTTTCTGCATCCGCATACAAAAGGTACTTTGTAATTGTTTTTATTTACATGGAACCTGTCATCAGCAGGAGTGAGTACTTCACTTTCATCTATAAAATCAACTCCCAAAGCTTCAAGAATTGAAGCTTCAACAAAGTGCCCTATTCTGCATTTTGCCATAACTGGTATGCTTACAGAGTCCTGTATTTTTGTTATCATTTCAGGAGCAGACATTCTTGCCACACCACCAGTAACCCGTATATCTGCAGGTACTTTTTCAAGTGCCATAACAGCCACAGCACCGGCATCTTCAGCTATTTTAGCGTGGTCAGGGGTTACTACATCCATTATTACCCCGTTTTTAAGTTTTTCAGCAAGTTCAACTTTTGCCTTCCAGGTTAAGTCCTGTCTGCTTGACCATAATTTATCATTCATTTTTTTATCCTTTTAACTTTTAATTCAATAATTATAACATGCTGTTAGAGCCTGTTTTATTTAAATATGAAATTGTTTATTAATTTTGTACACATATTAAATTGAAGCAGTTAATTTTCAATTTTTTTTTAATAGTTTTTAATTTTTGTTAAGTAAATAGCAGACACCACCTTTTTAAAGCAATGAAAAATTAAAAAAAATAAATTTTAACAGATAAAACAGGGAAAGCTTTATCATTTTATTTGATTTTGTCGATAATTAAATGTGAAACTGGAGGAAAAGTATGTTTAAAAAAGTATTAGTAATATTATTGATTCTTGTTTTGACACCTGTAATTCCAGGTGCTATTAAAGCAAGGGAAAGCTATGAGGATTATCTTGAAAGATATAATAAAAATATTCAGGGTGAAACCAGAGTTCGAAGGGATAAGCCTTTATCGGAAATTCGCCCTGGAGAAAGGGACACGTTTCTTGATGAATTAAGGGGCGCTGTAAGGGAAGAGATTGATCAGGGTATTGTTAAGGAAAATACCGGGAAAACCAGAACAGTAAATGATAATAAATTTGTTGAAGATGTGAGGCGGATTGTAAAGGAAGAAATTGAGGATGCTATAAAGATTAAGCAGTTGAGATACCTTAAAAGCGGTACATATGAAATCGGGGGTTTTCTTTCATTCCAGGCAAGAGGAGTTGACTCAAGTAATAATGACAACAATAATATTTTAAGGGTATATCCGCAGTTTGCATATTTTTTATCAGACAATATAGCTGTTGCAGTAAAAGGCGAAGCAGAGTTTAATTTAACAGCAGACACACAGGCTTATAATGC
The DNA here is from genome assembly GCA_041655115.1 of Spirochaetota bacterium. Lineage (GTDB taxonomy): Bacteria > Spirochaetota > UBA4802 > UBA4802 > UBA5550 > JBBAGC01. The sequence continues at coordinate 2,763 of JBBAGC010000188.1, forward strand.
AGGGTTGGGTCCCCAGTTTGTTTTTGGTATAACAAAAAATGATGATATCTGTTTTTATGCTGACATGATGGCTGGTATAAGTAGGAATACCTCCATATCAAAAAAGTATGGTTACAGATATTCCAATGGCCTGGGTGTGAAATTTATAACAGTTAGTGGTGTAATTTTTAATGTGGGTGTACAGTTTGTTTTTGATAATCTGGGAGGAAATAGTTCAGGATTTCAGAATCTTATTGTGCCTACTATAGGGATAACAGCGTGGTTTTAGAGGATTTTTTTGACATACTCGCTTCAGTATAATAAAGCAATCCCTGTTGTAAGGGATTTAATTTCCCTGGCCTTTGATAAGTATGGAGATTTTGATCCATTTGATGCTGTGTCTAAGGTAAGGGAGTTTTTTTTTAATAATCCTGAAATTATAAAGAACGCCCTTGATAAAAAGGGTTTTCTTTTTGATGACGGATTTTATGAGGATTTTATTTCAAAAGAAATTTCCAGTTTTCTTGCAGTGCTGGTAATGCAGCCGGTTAACAGATTTATTGATAACACCAGTTTTGATTTTTTACATTCCTTTTCCAGCTCTGGTACAGTTTCTTCTGATTTTCTCAGGGAAAGAATATATTTTATTTTTAAAAATGCATTTAATTTTTCAGAGTCTCATATTTTTTTGAAAAGTTCATGCAATATTTTTTACTACAATGTTTTAAACAGGTATATGGCAGAGCTGTTTTACAGGCAGAGCAGGATTTTTGGTTTATTAAAAGAAGAAGTTTCTGATTCATTTTCATTGCAGGAATGGATAAATTTTCTTGGAACCGTGTTTCTGGTAAGGCCACTGGTTTATGCCAGGATGAGTTCAGGTTGCCATCTGCCCCATGATTATGAAAATATGAGTGGGTTTATTAAATGGGTTAGCAGGGACTTTTACCCCTTGCCCGAACGAATTATTGAAGAGGCATATAAAAGTTTTTTACCAGGACATAACCCTGTGTTATACGGTTCTTTGCCCGGGCTTGTTGCTGTGCTTGATACCATGTACCGGATTAGGCCACACCAGGCAGAGTATAAAAAAGCAGAGGAGTCAGGAGACAGGAGCTGGCTTGCCATTGCAATGATAAACGCCGAACATTATTCTTTTGACAAAAATATAATTGAAGAGCTTTATTCTATTGCTGAGGATAAAAAATGGTAAAGACCCCATTGAAAGTAATTCAATATATTGTGCTTCTTGCTGCTTTGATACATTCTCCATTTGCTGAATTGTATTTTTTAAATGAGGAAAGCCGAAGCCTGTTTATTTTTATAGGAATTGCAGGCTTGGCTTTGGATCTGTTTTATTCAGGTGAATTTTTTATCAGATCTGTAAAAAGCGGACAGCACAGGGGATTTAAGTTCTATTTTTATAATAACTATGGGTGGGTTGATTTTTTAAACTCCCTTGTTATGCTTTTCCTTGTTTCAATTCCCTATATGGTGATTGTTTTTTATGGCAGTTCTGATCTGCAAATGGGAAAGGCTTTTGTTATATTGTACAGCCTTTCAGCCTCCATAAGAATAGTGCGTGTATTAAAATTCGCTGTTGTGATTGTGCCTGAAAACAAGGGCATGGCTTTAAGGCATACCTGGATTATAAGCTGTTGTGCTGTTGCCGGGATTTTTATTGTTGCCTTTGTTTTTGCAGTAAGCGGATTGAGAAGTGTTTCATCAGGGCTTTCCCTGTATTTTTCAGCGCTTGTTGCAGTTTTTATTATAAGGACTTTTTACATGCGCTACTTTGAGTTAAACATATCCCATGTTATTGGTGTTGTTGATTCTGGTATGAGGAAAAAAAATTACAATCGAATTGCAGTAATTAATGAGAGGCATAGGGATGATGAAGTATTTCGTCTTGCAGATTATTACAATAAATTTTTTCTCCCAGCTAAAATGAAGCAGACTATTGATGCAAAGAGCCTGAGGCCTTTTCCCGGGTTTCCGGATAAAAATAAAAAGGAGTAACAGGGAAGCTGGCTTTTAATACTTTACATCAATTATTTTAAGGGATGTATTTTTTTCAGAGATGCCTGACCTGTTTTCTTTAAAAATAAAAATTATTTCGGTTCTGAAATTCTTTTTTATTATAAAATAATACTCTCCACTAAGTTTTCGCACAAGGTCTATTCCCCTGCCTGTTTCTGATAATAGTTCAGTGATATCTTCACCTGTTTCATAGGCTTTTTCCAGG
>JBBAGC010000189.1:0-4980 GCA_041655115.1 Spirochaetota bacterium
AAATTTTTTCAGGGTATAACAATTTTTTTATATCGAGAAAGAACAATTTCATTAGAAACAAAAAACACTATTCTTGAATTATTCAAAAAGCAATATTTTTCAAAACTTAAACAATATGACGAATTCAATTATTGTACTTTAAATTCATTAAATGTAAAATTCGATACAAAAGAGAATTTTGAAGAAAACTATCAAGGAAGCTGGTTTTATTATTTCAGATAGAATTTGCACTGCATACAACAATTAAAAGTACGCCATTTTTTTAATTGACTTTACACTTATTATTGTGTAACTTTTCAGTAAAGGTGAATGAATATGGCTACTAATTTAAACATAGATATAAAATTACTCGATGAAGCATATCAAATCGGAAAATTTAAAACAAAGCGAGAAGCAGTTAACACTGCCCTGAAAGAATATATCCAAAAGCACAGACAAAAGGATATGTTACAATATCTGAATACCATTGATTTTGACCCAAATTATGATTATAAAAAATCCAGAAAAAGATAAACAGATTATTAATCGATACATCCGTCTGGTTCGAAGCTCTTAGACGAAAAGAGAAAGCATTAGATTCTTCTAAAACTTTAGTCAGAAGGATTATTGAAAATAACGATGAAATAGTAATAATTGGAATTATCCTTCAAGAAATTTTAAGTGGTATTACTAACGAGAAATTATTTTCAGAAATTGAAAGTATTCTTAATGACCTTTTATATATTGATATAGTAAAAGAAGACTACGTTTATGCTGCTAAACTTCGCGACAAATGCAAACAGAAAGGAATAAATGCAGGTTCATTTGATTTCATTATTGCAAGTGTAGCAATCAGAAACAAATTAGCTTTAGTAACGTATGATAAAGATTTTATAAACATTAGTAAATATACAGAGCTTAAAATTCTTGATGAAAAAAAATATTTAAAATAAAAAAACTGCTCTACACAACAAAAATTATTCTCTCCACTCCCCAGCGTTCATTCAGGTTACGCCACATTTGCCATTTTTAGAGTTAAAAAATTCTTGCTTTTAATGAACCTGTTTTATATAAAATTAATTGTTTTAATCGATAAACGTTATACGACATTGACTCGCCAACTTTATGTTAAAAGTCACCATCCGTGTAATTCAATTCCAATTATTGCAATACAAGCGAATATCATTGATATAAATGGAATCAAAAGTCTTCATTTTACTAAAATCTTGGATGTATATGAAGAACCAGAAGATGACTTTAATGGCGGGGGTGAAGTTTATGATAAAAATTATTGGAGCAATAGATCAAAAGCAGTTTTAAAAATATCAGAAAAATTATATGAAATAACTTCGGAAATATATAAAACAGCAAATTTAATTTTTAATAAAGGTCGAATTAGTATTGGTTGTGAAGGATATAATTTGATGACGCTTCATAAAAGAATGGGAGATAAAGCATTAGTTGTTATTAAAGTTGGAAATAAAAAGGATGAAATCATAGAGTTATTAGATAGTGAAAATATTTCTTATAATGAAAGAAGCAAAGATGTAACATTAATACTTGATTATGATGAAGTGCTTGAACATGAAAAAATGGTAAAAAAGATTGCTGAATTAAATGATAAATGGTGGAAGTAATCAATTATGAGCTTTAATGACATAGAAACTAAACGAATAGAAAAAGAATTAAAAGCGTTTATCAAAAAACGGAGGCCTCCGATTGAAATCCGTAACCAGGTTGATCTGGATTTTAAAATTGAAAAATATAGTGTAATAATTTATGAAATTAGACCTATCTGGAATAAACCTGAGGAAAAGATAGACATTCCTATAGCCAAAGCAACTTATAATAAAACAAATAATCTTTGGAAAATTTATTGGCAAAGAGCTGATCTTAAGTGGCATAAATATGAGCCAAATTCAGAAGTAAACTCAATTGGTGAATATATCACGATTGTTGATAAAGATGAATATGGATGTTTCTGGGGTTAAAAGATTTTTTTCAACAAGTTCAGCATTCGTACTTCGCTTGCACTAAACTTTTAGTAATTGCACTTTTAGCATATAACAAAACTTATCCTTTCAGCTCACTGTCGTTCGTTCGGCCTTTGGCACAGCCATTTTTTGAGTCAAAAACTTCTTGCTTTTTGTAAACCTGTTTTATATAAAATTAATTGCATTCAATTAAGGAAACTTTGCATAAATAAATGTTAGGCAAAAAAACAAACTAAGCTTTTAAGAATAAAAGCTGGTTGTTTCAATTTGCAATAAAATAATTTTAGGGAAATATTATGAGTATTCCAGATTATCAAACTATCATGAAACCATTATTAGAATATTTAAAATCTAATCAAGGACCTCAAAGAATGCAAGAAGTTAATGAAGCAATGGCGAATCATTTTTCATTAACAAATGAAGAACGACAGGAGTTATTGCCAAGTGGACAACAATTTATAATAGATAATAGAGTAGGCTGGGCAAGAACATATTTAAAAAAAGCAGGGCTTGTAAATGATCCTAAGCGAGGTTTTGTTGAAATAAATAACAAGGGGTTAGATATTTTATCTAAAAATCCAACAGAAATTAATAATGTTTTTTTAAACCAGTTTTCTGACTTTCAAAAATTTAGAAAAAAGCAAAACAAAGAACTTAAGTCAAATAATGATATATTAAATTATAAAAATGAAGAAAATAATTTACCTCCTAATGAAATGATTGAAAAGGGGGTTGAATTTTTAAATACCGATTTAGCTGAAGATTTACTTGGTAAAATTGAAAGAAATTCACCTGCTTTTTTTGAGAAGATTGTATTAGATCTACTCACTAATATGGGATATGGCAAAGGTAAAGTTACTGGAAGAAGCGGTGATGGTGGAATTGATGGATTTATTAGTCAGGACACATTAGGAATAGAAAAAATTTATTTTCAAGCAAAACGATTTACCGGGAATACAAGAGTTTCTGCTTCAATGATTAGAGATTTTGTAGGTTCATTGGATTTACAGGGAGTTAGTAAAGGAGTTTTCATTACTTCAACTGATTTTCCTCTCAACACAGAAAAGGTTTTAGCTGGAACACATAAGAGTATTGTTTTAATAAATCAAACAAGATTGTTATCATTAATGATTCAATATAATATTGGCGTATCAGTTGAAAAAATATTTGAAATAAAAAGAATAGATAGTGATTATTTTCCAGAAGATTAATTATGATGAAATTTGATTATCATATATGCCAGTTATAAATTATTATTATTAACGCTTATTTTATTATTTAACAAACTTCTATAAACAGCAAATACAATTTCCGCCCCTATAAAAAGATTTTTAGAAAATGCAGGAATAAAACCATGATGGAATATAAAGGATATTTTGGAATAGTAAATTATGATTCAGATGCAAAGATTTTTCATGGAGATGTTATCAACACAAAAAATGTTATTACATTTCAGGGAACATCAGTGAAAGAAATTGAAAAAACATTTAAAGAATCAATTAATGATTATATAAAATGGTCTAAAGAAGAAGGAGTTGCACCTGAAAAACCTTATTCCGGAAAATTTAATTTAAGAATTTCTCCGGAATTACATAGAAAAATTGCAATAGCTTCAACCAAAAATAATATGTCTTTGAATAAATTTGTTGAGAAAGCACTTATCGATGAACTATCTCATATGGAATAAAGTTTATATGCTTCACTCCCTGGCGGTCGTTCTTTAACTCAGCCATTTTTACCGCCTTTACAAATCTTTAAACTTGAATAATAAATATTGTATTATTGACAAATATTTTCAATTGTATTATATTATATCAATCCTTTTTTGAGAGTGAAAATTATGTCAAAAACTATTACATTAAGAATTGATGATAAGTTACTCGAAAAATTTAAACATCATGCAGATATGGGAAATAGATCTATCTCTAATTTTATTGAAACCGCTACCTTACGATATATCGAGGAAACGGAATTAATCGATGAATTTGAAATGTCAGAAATTATGAATAACGAAAAATTATTAAAACAATTAAAAAAAGGAAGTGAAGACGCTCGCAAAAAAAGAGGGCGTTTTGTCTGATTTTAAAATATTTGAGACTAATCAATTTATTAATGACCTCGATGATATTGAAAAAAATCTGAAAAAAAAGATATATGATAAAATTCAGAATTACACCTACCCACAGATAAAAATGAATCCTTTTTATGGGAAAAATATTAAAAAATTAATCAATTATGATCCTTCTACCTGATGTTATAGAATAGGCAATTACCGTTTATTTTATGAAATTGATAAAAAAGATAAAATAATTTATATTATAACAATTGAAATAAGAAGTAAGGCCTATTAAGAGCAGCAAAAACAGGCATACAACAAACCTTATCCCCTCCACTCCCAGCCATCCAGCCTTTAACCCATTCACCATTTTTAGAATTAAAAAATTCTTTAATAGCTTGTGGATATAAGGTTGTTGGAGATACACGAATAAGTTCAACATTATCAAAAGAACAACAATATGAATTATTTACTGTTACAATGGGAATGAGTATAACAGGCGAAAAAACCGCTGAGTTTAATCAGCGGTTTAAGACATCACATAAATTAAGATTTTAATTATTACATTTAATAAATATTGGCTCTTCAGGAATTATGGTGGAAAAATAATAGGGTAAATGCATAAATAACATCATGAAAGAGACACTAGAAGAATTTTATAATGCAATTTTGGGAATAGAAAGCCCCTGGGAAGTGGTTTCTATATCGAGAGACCTTCAGACGAAGACTGTAACAGCAATGGTAAATTACAAGAAAAATGAACTATTGCGATGTTCTCAATGTGGTAAAGTTGTTAAATTACACGATCATCGAACCCGCAAGTGGCGGCATCTTGATTCATGTAATCATAAAACCATGATTGAGGCATCTGTCCCAAGGGTAAAGTGTCCAGAGCATGGAGTGAAGCAGGTACCGGTAGCCTGGGCTGAAAAAAACAATCGTTTTACAATT
>JBBAGC010000190.1:0-4974 GCA_041655115.1 Spirochaetota bacterium
ATTCCAGTCAATGTTCCGCACATCATCCCCTGAAATATATTCACGCACACTTTCAAACAAAAGGCCATAGCCTTTAAAGGCAGATCTATATGTACCGGAAAAGTTCGTATCAATTTTTTTCCCGGTTTCAAGGCGCAGCTTTTTAAGTATGGCAAATTCTCTGGTTTCCAATCAGGGAACCTCTACAGAATCCAGAATCATTTTTACAATATCATCAGGGCTTTTCCCCTCTGCTTCAGCCTGATATGAAAGTATTATGCGGTGTCTTAAAACATCTGGAGCTATTTCCTTTATATCATCAGGAGTGACAAAACCACGACCCTTCATAAAAGCCACACACCTTGCAGCTTTCATAAGAGCTATGGATGCCCTGGGACTTGCACCAAATTCTATAAGCCTAGAGGATCCATCTGCTGATTTTTTTCTTGTTTCAACCACAACAGAAACAATGTACTCCATAAGCTTTTCATTTATATAAATAGATTCTATTAATTCATTTTTAGAGGCTATCTCTTCAGAAGTAACAACAGGCTTTATCAACTCATGATTAAGCTTATTATGACAGGCAAGAATATTTTTCTCATCATCAAAAGAAGGATAATCTACTATAACTTTCATGAAAAACCTATCAAGCTGTGCTTCAGGCAAAGGATAGGTTCCCTCCTGCTCTATGGGATTTTCAGTTGCAAGCACCATAAATGGAGCAGGCAAGGGATATGTGCTATCCCCTATTGTTATTTCCCTTTCCTCCATTGCCTGGAGCAATGCTGATTGTACCTTTGCAGGTGCTCTGTTAATTTCATCAGCTAATAAAAAGTTTGTAAAAAGAGGACCCTTTCTGGTAAAAAAAGTCATATCAGCCGGATTATATATTTGTGTTCCAGTTAAGTCAGCTGGCAAAAGATCAGGTGTAAACTGAACCCTTTTAAAATCCACATGAATTGTTCTGGCAAAGGATTTCACAGCCAGGGTTTTGGCAAGCCCAGGCAGCCCTTCAAGGAGGATGTGTCCCCCTGTAATAAAGGCTATGAGCATTCTATCTATAAGCTCATCCTGACCTATAACAGTACCTGCTATTTCATTTTTTATGGCTGTAACAAAATGGTTTTCTTCTTTTACTCTGCGGGTAAGATTTTCTATTTCAGCAAAATCCATAAAGCACTCCAGTATTATATTATTTATCCATGCTATTTTTATATAGTTATATATATTTTTAAACAGGGGAATGTCCTATTGTTTTAAGTGACATGCTCAATAAAAAAGTTACAAGCCACCTGTTATTCTTTTAGCATCATCTGCAAACAGGCAATGAAAACAGGCTTAAAGGATCAACCTGCACTCCTCTGATTAAAAAGGAGACATGCAGATGGGGTGCTGTGGACATACCTGTTGAGCCAACTGCTCCAATAATATCCCCTGACTTAACCCTGTCGCCGGTTTGAACCTCCCTTTCACTTAAATGCATATAGTAGGAAAAAATTTTATTCCCATGATCAATCAAAACCATTTTCCCCTCATAAAACATATCGTGTGAAAGAACAACAAGACCATCTGTAATTGCAAAAACCGGCTCCCCTGATTTGCCACGCAAATCAACACCGCGATGAATACTTTTTCTTGCTGTAACCTGCTGCCTTTTCCCTTTTATATTTTTGTAAGAAAGATACTCCCTGCTTTTCCAGAACTCGCTTGTAACTTTATGAAAATCCCTTGGATGAGAAAGAACATTTGAAATGCTGTCAGAAGTGTTGCTTTTAAATGCTTCAGCTTTTAATTTAGCTGATTCAGCAATATGCTTTTTATGCGCAGGATCCTGATAATAGGATTTATTGGAAAAATTACCCAAATCAATTTTTATTTGAGACCTGGGAAAATCTGTTTTGGAAATATTTAAAACGCCTGTAAGTCTGCCTGAATCAATAGTTCCATATTCATTTTTAACATAGTATAAAACAAATGGCAATGTCCTGAATTTCTCAGATGGGCTGATACCATAAAACCCTCTGTAACCCCATTCAAACCTGGTTAAAGGAATATTTTTTTCTCCTATCAAAAGCCTGGCCTTTGAAATAGAATCTGCAGCAGGAACAATCTCAATATAAACAGCCTCACCCTGGGCAAAGGATCTGGCATAAAATTTTATTTCAGCAAAGCTGTCTGAAAAATAATTTTTTTCAGGTAAAGCTATTATAAACTGTTCAGGTTTATTAATAACTGTGCTTTTTTTCACAGGCAGATTTTGATCTTTCTTTTCCAATCCCTTTACTGTTTTACTGCATGAAGTGGTCAAAAAAACTATAGTCAGTGATAAAACAAAAATCTGTTTTATTAATTTCAATTTGATAGAACCTCCAAAAAATATTTATTATTTTTAGTATTTATATTATACTTTATTCAATCAAACAAAATTTTTATTGTCATATTAAAAAAAAGATGATCTTATTAATATAAATAGATAAGCAATCAAGAGAGAGAAAAATGATAAGAAAAAAAATAGAAGCCTTTAGCGAACCAGAAAGAAAGGTAGTAGATACAGTCCGAAACAAAATAAAAGAAATGGGTTATGGCGATGATCATGCAGGAATTGAAAGCACGTGCTACTCTCTTGTTACAATGGCTGATCTAATTTCCACATATCCATCAATCCTTGACAAACAAAGCCTTGGAAACAGCTCCAGAACTGTGGAAACCCTTGTAAAAACCCTATGCTCAAATCGGAACCTTGACCTGCTCCTTGATACTCCCACAAAAGTAGTGCTTGGCAGAAGTTTTACAATTGCAAAGATTAATTTTTTTCTTCTCCTTTCCTATTTATGCAGAGATATAAATGAACTATGTAATGAAAAAAAAGATATTACTGAAATGGTTTCTTTGAATATTTTTTCAATAATGGCTGAAGATGTATTTATTTCAATAGTCACTGACATGGATGTTCCAATAACAACAAGGGAGTCCGCTGGCCTGCTGCTTACAAGAATATGGGAAAACAGAATTTTTATTGGAATAAACGAATTTGCTCCCATTCTCACAGAGCTATGGGAAAAGCGAAAAACTTTTTTCCCCTCCTATGGAACAATGGCTGGTATTAGTGAAATAACCACGTTTTGCCAAAAAAACAGCAGCCTCTGGATTGATTTTCTTGAAGATGATGAATTTAATGATGACCGTCTGGAATCTTTGAAAGAATATCTTATGGGACTATCATATGAAGAAATTTTAAAAATTCAATCACATATGAATGATAAAAATATGCATGCTATTGATCAAACTGGTATAGCCAAAATATTGGACTCTGCAGGATACTATTTTATGAAAGATTATAATGATCCAAGAGAAATGTATCACTTTTACACAAAAAGAAAGAAAAACTCTAATTTCAGAGAAAAAAGCGAAATCCCCGGACCAAAAAAAACAATTGAAGAATATATAATGTCCTATCTTCTCAAGAATGCCTGGACAGGATAATCAGTGCAGAAAAAAATAACCTCTACACTGATTATATCTTTATATTTAACTCTATTCCTGTTTTAGCTGCTTTGCAGCTTCCTCCAGTGTTTTGTTAAACAGATCTTCTATCTGTTTGCTATCTCCACCCATCTGCTTTTGCACCTGATCAAGCCCGCTTTTAACAGCCTTGCCACATATCAAAAAGCTCAAAAGCATTAGCACAGGAATTACAGCAATAATTATTGAAATAACCTTTGCTGCGCCATCCTTGCCCCCAAGCCCCTTTGTAAGAGCATTGTAAAGCATCCATATTCCATAAAGGCTTATTGCAATAGATACTAACATTCCAAGGGTCAAACTTATGCCGGTAAGAAAACTAAAAAGAGCACTAACTGGTGAAAGAGCCATAAGGGAAGCTGTTGCCCTTACATTGGACTCATAATCAGTAGAGCCACCGCAAATAGCACTGATAACAAGTAAAATTGCTCCTCCAAGAAAAAGAACAATAATTGAACCTATAATACTCATAACAAGGCCAAAAACACCTATACCACCTCCGAACATTCCACCAAACATACCTCCCATAGATGAGGAAAAAAGGACTGCCCAGATAAGATTAATTAATCCTGCAACAGCGCCGTAAATAACTGCTTTAATTAATGGCTCAGGGAAACCTCCGCTTTTTTTCATTGAAGAAAAATAATCAGCAGGTGAAAGTAAAACTGACTTTGTTTCCTCAATAAATCTGTTAAAATCAAAAGACTTTTCAGCCATAACAACCCCCCTTTTTTAATTAAAATGTCCGGATTTAAAAAAACATTTTTCTATTATGAAATATGAAAAAATATTTTCATCTAACCGGTAAGTTAATATAATTAAAACAATTTTAGCAGTAATAATCAATATTTTTTATACAAAACTATTAATATAAAAACAAAAAATTATTGTTCTATATAAAATAAGCAATTTATATAAAAATTGTTGGTTGACTATTTTGTGATTTGAGCTTTTCCTATATAAGGTAGGCTTTGGCTTTTTCTGAAAAGTCCCTTCATTTTTTGAAGCAGACTCTAACATTTAACTTGATTTATTTCAAAATGAGGTTAATTTTCTATTTGTACAGTTTTGTAGCAAGATAATAATATTTTCTTGTAACCTTATTAAAGAAATACTAGACTGACTAAAATAAATCATCGATTTTAATAAAAAGAGAGGCTGTTATGAACAAAAGATTAAATTTCAAATATATATTCGATGATGATTATAATCCCAAATATGTTAATGGTGCATATGGGGGAATAAATCCTCAAGGTGAAATTGCTGTTAATTTTTATGTTGAACGTAGCCCTATACCAAGAACAGAAATTTATTCTCTTAATGAAGATGGAAGTTTGGATAGTCCAATAGAAATTGAACCAGAAAATCATACCCAAAATATTATAAGATTTATAGAAACTGGCATTTTATTAAACCTGGAAAATGCTAAAAAAATTCATCAATGGTTAGGACAGCATATAACTAGCCTGG
>JBBAGC010000191.1:0-4971 GCA_041655115.1 Spirochaetota bacterium
TGAAAAGAAAATACCCTTTTCTTTATTATAAAGTGTTATATGATCATCAGCATGTCCAGGTGAGGAAAATATTTCCCATTCCTCATTATTGATGCTTATATTTGTATTTTGATTTATAACAATATCCGGGTCATTTACAAAAGCCACACCCCAGTAACGAACATAAACTGCAATTTCAATAAAGCTTTTTATTCCCATAAAAAGTTTTTTTATACCTGAAAAAATACCCGAAGATTCAGGTTTTTTCATACTAAAAGATTTAGCATAAGCTGAACGGGACTTTATAATTGATGCCATTTGTTCAGTTAAAATTATTTTAAAGCCATATTTTTTTCTTAAAGGCTTAAGCCCTGAAAAATGATCAGCATGAGCATGACTTAATAATATCCGGTTTATATTATTTTCAACGCCTCTTTCCTGGCAGATCCTATTGATTTCCTGTAACTTTTTACTAAATTGACTTATACTGCTTCTGCTTCCATAACCTGCATCAAAAATAAGACCATCAGAACCTGTTATCACATATATATTCACCGGGGGTTTTAGCAGCTTCAAAATCCCCTTTTGTTCTATTGAAAATATTCCAGGATAAACTTCTTTCATAATCAGCTCCACTGTAGTTATTCAAAAACTGTCATCCCGGCCAAAGTACCGGAATCTTCATAAAAATAAAAGAGTCATGAGATTCCCGCATTCGCGGGAATCTCTGGAGAACCGTTTTTACTCAAAAAAAAATTGACAATAAAAGTCTTTTTACTAATAGTATTTATACTATGATATTTATGGTCAATCAATATGTCAATATATGAAAAAATTGCTGAAAAAAGAATAGAACAGGCCATGGCAGAAGGTGCCTTTGACAATCTGAAAAACAAAGGAAAACCCCTTGCCAAAGACGATATGGATCATGTGCCTGAAGATCTGCGCATGGCATATAAAATCCTGAAAAATGCAGGAATGATTCCTGAAGAAATAGAACTAAAAAAAGGCATTGTACAAATTTCAACCCTTCTTAACAGCTGCGCAGATGAAAAAGAAAGAAAGGAGCTAAGAATGAAACTCAATGAAAAACAGCTCCGTTACAATATTATAATGGAATCAAGGGGACTTCGCAAAATCGATCCTGCCTATGAAAATAAAATATATGACAAGCTGGATTAGATTATTTGCCATCCAAAAAGTTTTTCACCATCTCCACATTGTCTGTAACATAACCATCAACACCAGCATCATAAAGTCTTTGAAGATCCATTTCAGTTTTTACATCCCAAATATAGACCCTTATTCCTTTTTCCTGCAGCTGTCGCACAAGCCCCCTATTTGCAATATAGGAACCGCCTATCTTTTCTGAAGTTTGAAGCACATCTGCCTCAAATGAAGAAAAAACAAAAAGAAAACCTGAACGAAAAAGGGCGTAAATCCCCAAGAGACCTGGAAGAGTAAATGCTGTAGGGCTATCAGGCAGATTTTTACGCACCTCCTTAATTACTGCACCATACACTGCAACAGTGAAAATTCTTGCTTCAGCATTGCATTTTTTTATTACCTCTGAATATACATGAGCTGTATTTTTATCTTTATGAATAAGCGCTATGTTAAATTTTTTATCCGGGAAATAAAGCAAAAGCTCCTCAAGCGTAGGATAGTACAAACCTTTTCCTTTAAATGGGAAATCATCATTCTCATCAGGGTATTCCAATCCGGGATCCAGCTCTCTTAATTCCAATGCAGTATAATCACTCACCTTGCCAATGAAATTGGGATTTTCAGATCTGTTGTCAGGAATAACCATTAGCACACCATCCTTTGAAAGCTGAACATGAATACATATAGCATGAGCCCCAAGTTCAAAAGACTTTTCAAAGCAGGGAATTGTATTTTTGGGAAAGCCGTTATTCCCTCCCTGATTGGCAAAAATTACTGGTTCCGGTGAAAAAAAACTCCTCATAGCTCCATACCTGCTGTCTATTTTACATTAATTCTTTATTAAAAACTGCTTTAAAAAAACATAATATTATTATAAAAAAATTTTAATTGATTTTAATATGAACTTTTATATTATTAACTTATAAATCAAGACAATTTTTAAAGGGAGAATTAGATATGGCAAAAGCAACAACTCTTATAAAAGCATATATGACTGAGACAATTCCAGCTGATGGAGGCTTTATTGTTACTGCTTTTTTTTCTCCCGGGACTAACTACGCTATTTATGAAGTAACAGCATATAGAAATGTAAAAGATATATTCAGAATAAATGACGGAGTTACATTTAAAACTGATGGAAACAGAACCCATATGCTGGTTGAGCCTGCCTCATATATAAAAAAATATATTGAACCAGTAAACAGGGAAGATGGCAGAAGCATCCCCTACAGGTTTGCAGATGTGGATATACTTGAACCTAATAATAATATGAAAATAATGATTCCTTTGGAACCAATAATGCTTTATTCTTCATTTACAATTCTTGAAAAAGAAGGGGATTATTTCTCATATGTTTTTCATCCTACAAGTGATGTTTATGTTGCAATGAGAAAATTTATAGCTGACAGCCTTTACAATGACTGTAATGTACCTTCCAGAAATGCAAAGGAAATAGGAGCAAGACTTCTTGAGACAATTAAAAAATTCACAATCTTCTCCGGTTAATTTTTAAAACCGGAGAAGTTTTTCAATGTTGACAAAAAATACCCCTTATAAAATATAAAGGAATATAAAATACTATTAGAGGTAATTTAAATTAGCATGACTTCAGATAACCCTGACCCCTTAGGTAGCTCCAGATTTAAAAATTTCTTGCAAAATATTAAAAATCCCTTTAAATCCAAAGAGGAAATTCCTTTTGATAATGATGCTTATGAGCAATTAGATCCTCCTCGCAAAGACATGATCCGTGGAATAATGGGTCTTTCAGAACAAAATGCCAAGGACATAATGATCCCCAGGGTAGATGTTGTGGCAATTGATTCAAATGTAGATCTTAAGTCCCTTGTCAAAATAATTATCCATGCTGGCCACTCACGCGTTCCCGTATATGATGAAACTATTGATCACATCATTGGCATACTTTATGTAAAAGATCTTATTAAACTGCTTTTGGATAAAAATAAAAAATTTAATCTAAAAAAACTTTTAAATGACCCTTTTTTTGTCCCTGAAACAATGCCCCTTGATGACCTTCTCCTTGAATTTCAGGTAAAAAAACTTCATCTTGCCATAGTTGTTGATGAATACGGCGGTGTTGGAGGAATTGTAACACTTGAAGACATACTTGAGGAAATTGTTGGGGACATACATGATGAATTTGATCCGGATGAGCTCCCTGAACTTGAAAAAATAAACCCAAGCACATGGGAATTTGACCCAAGAATGCTTATTTCAGACTTTAATGAAGAACTTGGCCTTGATATTCCTTCAGAAGATTTTGATACAATAGGCGGATTTGTCTTTGACCTTTTTGGAAGAGTTCCTGAAAAAGATGAAACTGCCAAGTATAACAATCTCACCTTTAAAATAAAAGATATTTCAGGGCCAAAGATAATAAGAATCAGACTAACAATAGCAGGACAAAAATAAAAATGCCTCTTTCAAAAGCCAGAGGGATTATTTTATCAAGAAAACTTTCTGGAGAAGCAGACTACCTATGCTCCGTTTTTACCAAAGAATGGGGTCGAGAAATAATTATATTTAAGGGTCTTAAAAAATCAAAAAAACGATCGCCCTCTGCATCAGAAACAGGCTCTGTGATTGACTTTACCAGCTACTCAAAACAGGGCTCTGGAGTAAAAACAGTTTCACAATTTGATTTAATTTCAACTCCAGAAGAAGTTAAAAAAAAAGCCTTAAAAATTTTTACCCTTTGTTATATGATGGAAATAGTAGATAAAACAACAGGATGCAGTGATGCAGATGAATCCCTGTACAATCTTCTTTGCTCTGCAGTTTACAACCTTGGCAAAACGGATCATGAAACAAATTTTGCCCTTTTTTATGCCATACAGTATTTACGAATGCAAGGCATACTTCCCAAAATGCAGGAGTGCTCCTCATGTGGCGAATCCGCTTTTACAGCCTGTTCTGTAAACAGCAGAAATCTCAAAATACTGTGCTCAGGATGCAGCAGCAGGGAAGATCTGCTTATCAGCAAAAAAAGCCTGGAATTTATACCATTATCCCTTAAAGAAAAGTTCTCTAATATTAACCACTCTGCTTATACAGAACAGGATCTGCTTCAACTATGCAGAGTAGTTACAGATTTTATTGAGCAGTATTATTCAGTAGTGATAAAGTCAAAGGAGATACTTTTAAACTCCCCTTCCTGTTGAGCGCTGGTATTAAAACATCCGACCCAGGCAAGACTTGAGAAGTTCTTTAGCAGGATATTAGGCGCGGATAATGATGCCTGGAAAAAATTTACGCCAAGAACTTAAACACAGTCATCATTGTTGCAAGAATTGTAAATCCCAAAGTCATAAAAGCAAACATCATTTTGAATTTACTGTTTACATCTTCAAAGCGTTTATCTACCTGTTCAAAGCGCTTGTCTACCTGTTCAAAACGCTTGTCTACCTGTTCAAAACGCTTATCCATATATTTTTGCATCTCTTCAAAACGCTTATTTGTTTGCTCAAATCCCATTAGCATAAGCTCTCTTTGGCTTTTAAGCTCTTCTTCTACTCGCACTATTCTTTCAATTAGTTCTATTTCATTAAAATAGGAAGACTTTGTAAGAGATACATCGCCCATCCATGAGCCTATATTGCTTTTTATGTGATCTTCTATTTGTTTCAGGTCTGCACTGGTTAAAGACATTTCGAGATCTCCTTCTTACTTATCCTTAAAAATTAAATATATAAACAATACGGGTAAGAGTCAATTATTTTTTGAGGTTACTTAGACCTCACCCAGTCATTTCCGCGAAGGCGAGAATCCCATACATTAAATTCTCTCCCTCTGTCATCGTATATT
>JBBAGC010000192.1:0-4945 GCA_041655115.1 Spirochaetota bacterium
GAAACAGGATCTTATCAGAAATAGGGACTTTGAAAAATATGAAGAATACGAAATTTTGCAGGAGGATCTGGGAGAAAAGGAGAGGGAGTTTGAAAATTTAAAAAATTCTTTTAACAGATTAAATCCAGGTAAGGTAAGATGGAATCTGGCTGAGATAAATGAAAAAAAAGATAAATATGAAGAAGCAATCAGCTATTATAGAGAATCCATAAAGTTTGATCATAAAAGCAGGGAAGCCCGGGAAAAAATTGAAAAATTACAGTTGAAAATAAAAAGGGGATATTAGTAAACTGATAAAGCTTGAATAGGCATTCATTAAATATTTTCTTAAAATAAGAGGTTTATATGGCAGGGCACAGTAAGTGGTCTACAATAAAGCGAAAAAAAGGGGCAGTTGATGCTAAAAGAGGAGCCCTTTTTACAAAACTGATTAGGGAAATAACTGTTGCAGCAAGAGCTGGTGGAGAGGATATAGAATCAAATCCAAGCCTTAGAGCTGCAGTAGCAAAGGCCAAGGCATCAAATATGCCTAATGACAATATTGAAAGGGCTATAAAAAAAGGAGCAGGCAACCTTGATGGTGTTGTTTATGAAGAGGTTAGATATGAAGGGTATGGGCCTGGTGGTGTTGCTATTCTTCTTGATTGCCTTACTGATAATAAGAACAGAACCATGCCTGAGGTAAGATTAATTTTTTCAAAAAACGGCGGAAATCTTGGTGATACTGGCTCAGTGAGTTACCTTTTTGAAAAGAAGGGAATGATTGTTATTGAAAGTGATGGAACTCTTAGCGAAGATGATGTTCTGGAATTTCTTCTTGAATATGATGTGGAGGATATTAAAACAGAGGATGAAAATATTGTTGTAACTACATCCCCTGAGGCATATAACTCTGTATCAGAAGTGTTGATGAAGAATAATTATAAAATTAATATGAATGAGCTCACCTATGTTCCACTTAATACAGTTTCACTTGATGAGAAAAGAGCAGGTCAGTGCCTTAAGCTTATTGAGCTTTTAGAAGAACACGATGATGCCCAGGAAGTTTATTCAAATTATGATATATCTGATGAAATTATGGCAAAGCTTGGTGAGGAAGGGTGACAATACTTGGAATAGACCCAGGTTATGATATTGTAGGCTGGGGTTTGGTAAAAAAAGATTTAGCCCTGGTTGATTACGGAATTATTAAAACTTCTCCAAAGGATAATCTTGAGGAAAGGTATCTGTTTATACATCAGGAACTGGATTCTATTATTAAAAAATATCTGCCTGAAAAAGCAGCTCTTGAAAAGCTTTTTTTTACAAATAATTCTAAAACTGCAATGTCTGTTGCACGTGCTATAGGGTTTATAATGCTGACCCTTAAGCTGAATAATATTCCATTTAAAGATTATACTCCAAAGCAGGTGAAGCAGGCTATAACTGGTTCAGGGAGTGCTTGCAAGGAGCAGATGCAGTTTATGGTCAGCTCCATACTTAAGCAAAAAAAGATAAAAGGGCCTGATGATGCAGCTGATGCACTTGCTGTTGCCCTGTGTCATGCCTTGAGTAATAATTATAAAGCTAAATAGTGAGTACTCAGGTTCCTTGAGTATGTCCAAAAAAACGGATTTATAAGGATTTGCCATTCCGGTTTTGCAACTTCAATTTGTACAAATACCGGAATCTAATGATAGAATCAGTCCTATGAGATACCGGCATTTTGCTTCGCTACAGCCGGTATGACAAAGTAATTATTTTTTTATAACTCATCAATTATTGTTTCAAGCATTTCTCTTGCATCGCTTATTTCTTCCTGAATTTGTGAAATCCTGGAAATCCGGTTTTCTTCTTTGGTTTTCTGATATTTTTCTTTAAGTCTTTTTAAAGTTTCTGAAAGTGCATCAATGTGGCTGTCCAGATAGTCAAAGCGGTTATCCGGCAGTTTGGAATATTCTGCAAATGTGGATTTCATTGTATCTAGATCAACAATTTCACCCCATTGAGGCACATAGGCAGGAATACCAAATTCATCCATTATTGACTGGGCAAACTGGGAAGATGATTCTTCTTCTCCATGAACAACAAATACCTTTGCGCTTGGATTTTTATTTGTTCTTAGCCAGTTTAAAAGACCGTTTTTGTCAGCATGAGCGGAGAATCCGCCTAATGTATGTATTTTAGCATTTACTGCAATATCTTCGCCGTAAATCCTGACCTGGGTTGCTCCATCAACTAATCTGCGTCCCAGAGTACCCTTTGCCTGAAAGCCTACAAATATAATATTGGAACCTGGTTTGTATAAGTTGCTTTGTAGGTGGAACCTGATTCGACCTGCTGTACACATACCGCTTGCAGATATAATTATTGAACCCTTTGCATTTTTAGTCAAAGCTTTTGATTCTTCTACAGATTTAACAAGGTTAAGGTTTTCAAAATCCAGAGGGTTGTCCCCTGACATGATTAGTTTCCTCATTTCCTCATCATAGCATTGAGGGTTATCTCTGAATATTTGGGTTGCGGATATAGCCAGTGGTGAATCAATATAAACTGGTACCCTAGGCACTTCTCCGTTATTAAAAAGTTTATTTAGACTATATATTATTTCCTGGGTACGCTCTACAGCAAAGGCCGGGATTACAATGTTTCCATTCTGGTTGATCGATTCATTTAAAATTTCCTTGAATTCATTATATGTATCCTCTTTGTTTTTGTGAAGCCTGTTTCCATATGTGGATTCAATAAGAATTATGTCTGCATCTTCCAGTTTTTCCGGGTCTTTAATAATAGACTGATTTTTTGGACCCAAATCGCCGGAAAAGACTATTTTTGTTTTTTTACCATTTTCTTCAACCCACATTTCAACAAAGGCTGATCCTAATATGTGGCCTGCATCAAGAAAACGAATTTCAACCCTGGGATGTATGCGGATTATTTCACCGTAATTTACAGGAACAAAGTTTTCAAGAGAGTTTTGAGCATCTTCAGCTGTATATAGAGGATCTTCAATGGGGCGTCCCATTTTTTTATTCCGTTTGTTGATCCATTTTATATCCATTTCCTGAATGTGGCCACTGTCAGGGAGCATAATTGAACATAGATCAACAGTTGCTTTTGTTGCATAAATATTTCCAAAAAATCCCTCTTTAACGAGTTTTGGGATAAGCCCACTGTGGTCTATGTGTGCATGGGTTAATACCATGCAGTCAATTCTTGGAGGGTCATAAATAAGGTGAAGCTGGTTTCGTTCTACAAGCTCGCGCTTTCCCTGGAACATGCCACAATCCACCATAATGGTGAAATCCTGATCCTTAACAATAAAGGAAGAACCTGTTACTGTGCCTGCACCGCCTACAAATTCAATTTGCATAAAATTTTCCTCCTTGTCGTGACAATAGGAGCTATTTTTTAAAACATGCTTAAATAGTCTGACAACTAATTATAAGCATAGTTAAATATTGATAGTAAAAATTAAAGTAAAAAATGTTAAATAATATAGCAATAATAAGACAAATTAAATTTCTTTTTAATTATTGTAGAACTGCAAAAGTTACTATTAGAAGTAGACTAAATTTGTTGTTTACATAAAGCTTTTAAAATCATCCCTTTTAAAAAAGGGATGATTTATGTGTATGTTTTGCAGATTGAACTAATTTTAGTCTTTGAAGATGGCAGAGCTATCCATTTTTATGCTCTAAGGATAGTGTGGAGAAAACGAATGGTTCTTTCTTTTTGCGGATGATTGAATATTTGATCAGGAGTTCCTTCTTCAATAATTTCAGCATCATCCATGTAAATGACTTTATTTGCCGCAGCTTTTGCAAACCCCATTTCATGTGATACAACCATCATTGTCATGCCATCATGTGCAAGATCTGTCATTACATCAAGTACCTCTTTTGTCATCTCAGGATCCAGGGCTGATGTGGGCTCATCAAAAAGCATAACCTTGGGATTCATTGCAAGAGCCCTGGCTATGGCAACGCGCTGCTGTTGCCCGCCTGAAAGCTGATCCGGATAGGCTCTTTCTTTATTAAGAAGTCCAACTCTTTTAAGAAGAGCCCGGCCTCTTTCTTCAGCTTCATCAACAGGGGTGTTTCTTACAATTTTTGGGGCTAATGTGATATTATCAATGACCCGTAAATGAGGAAATAAATTAAATGATTGAAAAACCATGCCGGTTTCTTCTCTTATTTGCCTTATATTGGCTTTAGGACCTGTAACCAGTTCATTTTCAACATAAATTTCACCACTGGTGACATTTTCGAGTCTGTTTATGCATCTTAAAAGCGTACTTTTTCCACTTCCTGATGATCCGATTATAAAAAAAACATCTCCTTTTTTTACTTCAAGACTAACGTTTTTTAAGGCCTCCACCTGGCCAAAATTTTTATAAACTTTAATAACTTTTACTCTACTTTGCATCTGGTTTCATCCTTTCTTCCATAATTGCTACTATTCTTGAAAAGAAAAGGGTCATTATAAGATAAATAATAGCTATTACTGTATAGGTTTCAAAATAATAGAATGTTGTTGAAGCATATTCTCTTCCTCTGCGAAGCAGGTCAGATACTGCAAGAATTGAAACTAGGGAAGAGTCTTTTAAAAGGGCTATAAATTCGTTTCCTATTGGTGGTAATACAACCCGGATTGTTTGAGGGAAAATTATTTTCTGTATTGCCTGTTTGCGTGTTAATCCAAGAGCAAGAGCTGCTTCCATCTGCCCTTTGGGAATAGACTGAATACCGGCCCGGAATATTTCGCTTATATATGCACCATAGCATATTGACATTGCAATAATCGCTGCTGATATGTCGTGGATTTTTACAAATTTAGCCAGGGCAAAGTAAATATAAAAGAGCTGAACAAGCAAAGGGATTCCCCTTATTACTTCAACGTAAATTGTGCATGAAAGATTTATTATAGAGAATCTTGAGATTCTTCCAAGGCCAACAAGAACGCC
>JBBAGC010000193.1:0-4935 GCA_041655115.1 Spirochaetota bacterium
CTATGGCTGGTATTTTTATCCTGTCGAGAAAATTAGGAGTAAAAATTCTTCCCTCTCCACCAAGGATTCGTATTAGAAGAAAGTTAAGGAGAAAGAGCCCCACAAAAATTACGCTGAAAAGTGCGTGAACCTTGAATTTTGTTAAAAACATTACCCAGAAGACCTGTAGTCCCTGGTTTGCCTTAAACCATTCATAATCAATATAAAATCCTGAAAGCGATTTTATTCCAATAAATACTATAAAAAATATAGACATTATCCATAAAAATTTTTTATCCATATATCCCACCATTGTTTTAATAAAAGTTTATGTTAATAAAACAGAGCCTTAAAGTCAATATTATTAAATAGCATATGCCCCCTTAATTAATTTTGCGATTGATTTGTAAAAAATCGGTTTTATTTTTGCTTGCCATAAAAGGAATTATATTTTGTTATATTTTATATAATAAAAAATGTGAGTATCAAGGTTTTCTGTTTAACTGATATTTTTTTAATGCACTAATAATGATGTTTTTTATATTCTCGATGCTCAGGGTAGCT
Organism: Spirochaetota bacterium; assembly: GCA_041655115.1. GTDB lineage: Bacteria > Spirochaetota > UBA4802 > UBA4802 > UBA5550 > JBBAGC01. Next base: position 544 of record JBBAGC010000193.1, read on the forward strand.
GGAATATCAGAGTATTTTATCTTAAATAAAAATAAAGTAATGCTAATAAGCTGAATAACAGGAGTTTTGAATTATGCATTCCGGACTAAAGGTTTTTTTAAAAAAATGGTTTCTTGCAGTACGCCCCTTTTCATTTCCTGCATCACTTATGCCTCTGCTTTTTGGCACAGCTTTGGCTGCAACAAAGGGAGGAGTAAAGGTTAATCTTCTAATCTTTGCAATAGCACTTATTGCTATGATTTTTCTTCATTCAGCTACAAATCTCCTTAATGATTATTTTGATTATAAAAAAAAGATAGATCTGATTGAAACTCCTGGTTCAGGTGGAATTATGAAGGGGCTTATTAGCGTTAATGTTTCTTTTAAAGGGGCAGTTGTACTATATGTGGCTGGTTCTTTGCTTGGTTTATATCTTGTTTCAATTACAGGGGTCATTCTTTTTTATATAGGCCTGGCAGGCTTAATTGTGGGAATTTTTTATACACAGGAAAAAACACTATCTTTGAAATATAGTGCTCTTGGTGATTTGGCAGTATTTTTAAATTTTGGTATACTTGGAACTTTAGGAGCCTGGGTAATACAAACCGGTTCTTTTTCATGGATTCCTGTTGTATGGGCATTGCCCATAGGTATACTTGTTATTGCAATACTCCATGCAAATAACTGGCGTGACATTGAAGGGGATCGCAAAGGAAATATAAAAACTGTGGCTATGTTTTTAGGGGACAGAGGCTCTTTGGTTTATTATACAGCTCTTTTAATATCCCCTTTTGCTATAATTCTTTTTCTTATGTCTGGAGCGTTATTTATTGATCTTGGAGAACTATCCATGCCTTTAAGTTTCGGGATTGTTTTTTTTGCTCTTCCTGCAGCTATAAATCTTATTCATAAAACCGGTTCACGTTTTGTGCCGGAAAGAATAATGGAGTTTGCTGTTCTTGACGGTTTAACAGCACAGTTTAATATAATATTTGGCCTTCTTTGCCTTGTGTCAGCTTTGGCGTCTTATGGATTTACTGTTTTTCAGGGATTTATATAAACAGGTTAAAGTGGCTGCTGTAAATAAAGCAATAAAGGTTAAGTGTTGAAAAAAATATTAAAATATAATCACAGCGACTTTACTCCAGAAAGCATTATTGACCTTAAAGATGGGCATAAAATTATTCCTATTTTTTCAACTTTTGGAGAAAGGGAAGCTGATTTGGTTTGTGAAAAAATTGAGGTCTTAAAAAGTCTCCCTCCGGGTTTTGTTGATCAGATTGTTGTCAATCACAGGCGCAGCAGTATTGATGAAGACACGACAGAGATGAAATTGAAATCGCTCCATCCTGATGTAAAATTATTTTTAAGCAGCGATATTGCTGTTTCTGATATGGGGTCAGAGCCGGGCAAGGGCGCTGATATGAGGCGCACCCTTTACAGGATTAATATTGATGAGGCAGATGAAGATCCTGAAAAGGTGATTGTGATTTTTCTTGATGCAGATGTTGTGCCTGAATATTTTGGTGAACATTTTGCTACAGCTCTTGCAGGAGCAGTTCTTAAAGGCGCGGATTTTGCAAAAGCAGGGTTTTGGCGCGAACAGGGTAGAGTAAAAAAATTTGTTGCTCAGCCGATTTTTTCATTGATTTCCCATCCTGCTATTAAAAGGCTTTCTGATTTCTCCTATCCTCTTTCAGGTGAAGCAGCTGGTACTCTTGAATTTTTTAACTCTGTTTTTTTCTGGCAGCGCTATGGTGTTGAAACCGGGATTCTTGTTGATGCTCTTATGGGTGGATGGACTGCTGCTGATGTTAATCTGGGGCTTTATGATCACGAACACCATGAGGATGCGTTTATTCAAAAGATGAGCTTTGGTGTTATGAGGGCATTTTTTAAGTCTTTGGAAAGATATGGATTGATTGCTTTTTCAGCAGAAAGCGGAATTTCAGATGTTTTAAAATATTCATATATCAGCAGCAATAAGGAAAGGTGCAGGGTAGAGGAAAGCTGTGATGAGCTTTATTACCAGCCTTTAAACTCTGTTTTGGTAAAGGGGATAAAATGAGCACTTTAATGGATATGGCAAAAGATATTGTACATGATCGTATAATAGAAACAACAACCTACTATGTTGATGAGGAGCATATACTCTGCGCAGGAAAGCTTAAGGAAACAAGGCATGTGGATTATTACAAGTTTACAGGAGAAAAAGTGGAAGCCGGACTTCTCCATGGCCTTACAATACTTCTTTTGTTAAGGGTTCCTTCTTTGGTAATTGAAGAAATAGAGGTGACCATGGACAAGGTTCCAAGGTTTGAGTGCAAGGAGATTGAACAGTGCCTGGCTCCATTAAAAGGCATGGCAATTACCAGGGGATTTTCATCAAGGGTAAGAGATTTGGCTGGTGGTGAAAAGGGCTGCACCCATCTTCTTCATCTTATAGTTACAATGGCTCCAGCTGTTATGCAGGGATTCTGGGCTTCCAGGTTTAGAGGAAAAAAAGTCGCAGAGGTTCCCAGGATGGCATCTGGCCAAATGGGCTATGGTCTTAAAAACACCTGCTATGTATGGAGGGAAGAAGGGCCAGCTTATCAGAAGCTGGAAAAACTTATTCAGAAAAAAAGTGGCAAATTAGAATAAATAGTGAATTTTTTCAATTATTCTTTTTAGAATATAATTAAATAATTTCCAGGAAGGTAAAATAATTATTGACAGGACTGCCTGTAAGTCATATTAAAATTTATAATATAAAATTCGTGAATTTAATATTATAAAAAACGTAAAAATAAACTGGTTTTTATTTTTTGATAATTTAAAGTTGCGTTGTAACAGGCGCAGATGTTTTTTGTAAACTTTTGCGTTAAAAAAATAACTTTAACATAAGTGTAAGGAGAAAAAAATGTCTGACAAAAAGATACTTGTAATAGATGACGATCCGGATATACTGGAGTCTGTCAGTGCTATTTTAAGCTCCGAAGGGTTCAGTATTACTACAGCTCTTGACGGTAAAGATGGTTTTGAAAAATTCCAGTCAGTTAATCCTGATCTTGTTCTTTGCGACATGATGATGGAAAGAGTTGATGCAGGAATTAAAGTTGCAGAAATGATTAGAAAAGAGGATACAAAGGTTCCGGTTTATCTTCTTAGCAGCGTGGGTAATGCTACAGCAGGGAATATCAGTATTTCAGAATTAGGTTTTAATGGAGTTTTTCAAAAGCCTGTTGATCCTGATGCTCTTATTGCCCAGGTTAAAAAGGCTATGGGAATTTAATAGCTTGCTATTGAATCAATTGATGCTTTAAAAGTTTGAATGTAATGTAACATTTATGTGTGAATAATCTAAGCACCATGTTCCTTATACAGGTATATGGTGCTTTTTGCTTAACATCTGTTTTATTATTCCTGTTATTGGTCTTATGTCTGACTCATTTCTCTTTCTTTTAAAGAGCCCCCCTAAATCCCCCATAGTGGGACTTTATAAATTTTTGTTTACATTTATACTTTACTAAGTCTAAAATAAAAAAGATGCATTAAAAAGTATAAAAAAAGTTAATCAGCCCTCTATAAGGGGGCGGCGGAAAAGGATTTCCTAAAGAAAAAATTTAATTCCGCCGGGGGTTTGCTTTACTAAATATGTATGTAAGATAATACAATTTTCCCGAAGATTCGGATGAGTCTTATGTTTTATGAAATAATAATTCCTTGACATTTTTCCCGGTTGCATTGTTTTTAAATATGAAAAATAATGATAAATTCAGAAAATTTATTGAAGAAGACGGTGTAATGAAAAAATTTAAACCACTACTGCTTGCTTTTTTTGTATTTTGTTTTACTCTTTCATGCTCAACCTTGATCAAGGATAAGGAAGCTGAAAAGCTCCATTCCTATGAGCGTGCAGGGGATCAGTTTATTGATTATATTCTTATTCAGGATGTAGAGGCAGGGAACTATTTAATAAAAAAAGGAGAAAGGGTACGCATACTTATTACAGCAGGCGGAAGCTGGATAAAGGTTTATGTTTACAGGGCAGATGAGGATCTTCTTCTTTCAACAAGGGTTTTGGCTCTTTATCTTTTTGAGGATGATTTCCCTGATAAGAAATATGATCCTGTTCTTTTTAAGGAAAAACTGCATGAAGTTGTAAAGCCCGCAGGGTGATCAATTGATATGCGGTATTATTTTAAAGCTAAATTTATTCATAGGTGGGAAAAATGTTTGAAGGTGTATATACAGCATTAATCACTCCATTTCGCGGTGATGCAGTGGATTGGGATGCTCTTGAGATCCATATTGAAAACCAGGTTCAGGGTGGGGTTGATGGAGTTGTGCCAATGGGAACAACAGGAGAATCTCCAACCCTTTCTTTTGAAGAGCACGAGGCTTTTATTAAGCGTGTTGTTAAGATTGTTA
>JBBAGC010000194.1:0-4932 GCA_041655115.1 Spirochaetota bacterium
AAATTTATTAAGAGTGGGGGTATCAATTCTTTTTTTTGCTTTTTCACCAAGTTCAATTGCAGTGTCTATTAATCTGCTTATTCTTTGTTTGTTAAGTGCAGAAATGGATATTATGGGGAAATCCGCTGCTCTGTAGTATTTGAAAATTATTTTTTCCTTATATTCTTCAAAGGTTTTATAGTCTTTTTCAATAGCATCCCATTTGTTAATTGCTATTATAATGGGTTTCCTTGATTTAAGAATTTCATCAGATATTTTTTTATCATTTTCAGTGAGACCCACTGTTGCATCCAGCATGTGTATGGTTACATCGCTTTTGTTTATTGCCTCAACTGTTCGTGTAAATGAATAGTATTCAATGTTTTCTGTTATTTTGCTTTTTTTTCTGATTCCGGCTGTATCAATAATCTGAATGGTTTTTTCCATGTATCTGAATGTTTCATCCACAGAGTCACGGGTTGTGCCTGGAATATCTGACACAACTGATCTTTCATATCCAATAAAGGCATTAAGGAGTGTGGATTTTCCCGTATTTGGCCGTCCAGTAATGGCAATTTTTAAATAAGGTTTGGGAAGGGTGGTTTTCTTTTCAGGTAAAAGATTTACAACTGTAGTCATAAGCAGATCAAGGTTGAACCTGTTTATTGCAGCAATTGGTACTACCTCATTAAAGCCCTGTTCGTAAAAATTGACCATGTTTTCCAGCCTGTCATTGCTGTCCATTTTGTTTACAGCTATTACTCCCGGAATGTTAAGCTTGCGTAAAACAGAGGCAAGTTCCAGATCAAATGGTTCAGGAGCGGGATTCTCCATTAGAAAAATAATAACCGAGGCTTTTTCCAGGTGTTTTTTTGCTGATTCAATTATCTGGGTTGACAGCTCTGATGTTCCGGGCAGATCAAGTCCTGGTGTATCTGATATGACAAAGCTCACAGAGTTATGCGTCATTGTTGCAGAAATAACATCTCTGGTAAGTCCGGGGAAAGAATCTACAATGGACTTTTTGTTTCGTATAAGAGCGTTGAAAAGTGTTGATTTCCCTACATTCCGTCTGCCAACTATGGCTACAATCGGGAGCTTAGAACTCATTTATATTCCTCCAGCCCGGTTAAACTGATTATTTTTTTGTTTAAAAATCCCTGTTCTCATCAAAAAAAGCCGGTGCTTTATTAAGTCAAGACATTAATCAGCAGTCTTTAGCCGGCCAAACAGGGATGGTTATATTTTAATTATTTTATTAATGTTGTTAATAGCTGGTGACGATATTGTTTATGTATAATTCACTCTATTATATGTTTTTTACTTGCAATTTATTCTGTTTAATGCTTTGTAAGATAATTGCTATGTAATAATAAATTTACTTTTTGAGGAGCGTTTCATGGCTACAGCTAAACAACTTGAGAATAATATCAAAAGAAAAAAACAAAAGCTTGTTAAGCTTGAAAAGGAAATCAAAGCTGAACAGGCACTGATTGCTAAGCTCGAAAAAGAGTTAGCTGCTGTCAGCAAAAAAGAAGAAGCTGCTGCAAAAGCAAAAGCAAAAGCAAAAGTAAAGCCAAAGGCTAAGGCAAAAACTAAAGCCAAAAAGTAACAGACCTTGTATTTTTTAACAAATAGAAAAAAGAGGGTTAGTCCCTCTTTTTTTATATTCCTGATGCATATTTATTATACTTTTTTAAATTGTTATTGAATTAACTGATCATAGCCGATATTAATAATGGATAAATGTTTTTATAAAAATAATAGTTAGAGGACACAGCTTGTTGAAGACAAAAGAGAGAAGTAGTAGAGATTTTAATTCTTTCCAGACTATTGGTGATGTTGTACAAATACTTCGCGATCAGTTTAATACAAGAAAGCTCTACATAAAATATGATGTGGAAAAACGGGAAGTTCTTATCAATGAGTATAATTCAGATGATACTCTTATGATAGTAACTGATCCTTATTATAAACCAGAAGGCAATATTATCATCTATGGTCTTTCAGATAAATATATTGAGGTAGACCTTGAGATACTGGATGAGCTTGGTCCGGGTTATTTCAGGTGTAAAATTATTAGTGCAAGAAGAGCAACAGAGGGAAGGAGAGACCTTCGTTTCCAGATTTCTCCTGATGATGCTGTGGCAACCAACTTTCGTGTATCCAAGCATACTATTGAAATCAATAAGTTTAGCATACCCACAAGCATAAAGGTGATTCTGGATCAGTTCCAGACAGCTAACAACAGGTTTTCGGATCAGTTTAAAATAGATGTTCTTAGCATTGATACAAAAGATGTTGTTTTAAAAACAATTAAAAACACAGGGAAAACCCTGTTTATTTCAGATGTGAATGTTCCCGAGTCATATAAGGCTTTTACAGACGATTTTGTAGATGTTGCTAAAATTTATGGATCTGATCTTCAAAAGCTTGTTAGACGCAATGTTGAAAAGGGGTTTAAATCAGTTGTTATAGTACCTGTAATCTATATTACAGAAGATGAGAAGTCTATTCCTTTTGCATATATGCAGGCTATTTCCAAGAATGAAATAATGGGTATTGATAAAGTTATAGAGCTTAAGGGTATGTCTTTTAAGCTTGTAGATCGCATAAGAGACGCAAATACTCTTCTAGTTCCTGTTCATCAGGACATACTGGATATTAGCAGAGGCGGAGCCAAGATGAGGATATCAAACCCTGATTTAAAAAAGTACATACAAAAATCAAAGGGTTTTGTATTTGATATAGTTTTTAAACTTCAGGCACCCTTAACAATTTACGCTCAAATAAAAACAACTTCTGTGGATCCAGAGGAGAACCTTATTCTTGGTGTTGATTTTGAAGGAAATTCATCCAGAAAAGACGAAATTAAAAGATTTTACAGTGTTTTAAAGCCCATGGAAGCAGAGTATAAATCAAGGCTTATAAAAAGCATTAGAGGGCGTAAATAGTCAATATCCTTTTTTTCTGTTGTTCAGGGCAGTTTCTGCGTCAGATTTTCTTGCATAATCAGGAACAGTTAGTTCATAGTCTGCGTAAAGTTCAGGGTTTTCCCTGTATTTTTTTAGTACAAGTTTAAAAATATATTCTTCATTAGGGATAAAATTCTCTGTGTATTCACAGGTGCTTTCTTTGCTATTAATCTGAACAGTTAATTCATCAAGATATTTGCTGCATCCGTTTCCAATAAGCTGAATATGCGCCCCCTTTTGTATTTGCTCTGTTATTTCGTTAATTTTGTAATCGCCTGCCTGGACAACAGTTTCAGGAAATTCCGGGTCTGCACTGTAAAGGGCTCCATAGACCCTGTTTTTTTTTGCGTCAAAAGCAACGAGCTTATGAGAAAATTTTTCAGAATTAAAGGAAGAAGCGAAAAAGTCATGGCTTTGTATTCCAATAAGAGGTATTTTAAGAAGCTGGGCAAACATTCGTGCTGTTGAAACAGCAATTCTTATGCCTGTAAAAGATCCAGGGCCTATACCTGCTGCAACAAGATCAACATCATTTATTGAAGTTCCACTTTTGGCAAAGAGCTTTGAAATAGAGTTAAACATTGTTGTGGAATGACTGGTGCCAACGTTTTCAATTATACTGAATATTTTATTATCTGTAGCAAGAACAAGAATGCTCAGCTCTGTTGATGTGTCAATTATCAGGGTATTCAATAGTTATTCTCCGGGTTTCATTATTTAGAGATTCAATTTTTATAGAAATAACAGGACCGTCAAGTTCTTCCTTTGCTATTTCCGGCCATTCTATAACTGAAATACCCTTGCCATACCAGTATTCATCAAAGTGAAGATTTTCCAGTTCATCTTTACTTTCTATTCTGTAAAGGTCAAAATGGTAAAAGGGAAGTTTCCCTTCATACATTTCAAAAAGGCTAAAGCTAGGGCTTGTAATGTCTTCATCTACACCAAGGCTTGCACCTATACCTTTTGCCATTACTGTTTTACCAGCACCCAAATCACCGCTTAAAGTAATAATTGTGCCTTTAACGGCATTTTTGCCTATATTAAATGCAGTTTCAAATGTTTCCTGTTCAGAATGTGATATTTTAATTATTTTCATTATGCAGGTTCCTTGTATAAAGGCTTTTAATTAATTTTTTATGAATTTTTGTCAAGGGAATCATTGGAAAAGAATTACTTTATTTTTTATGGGTTTTTTATTATAGTGGGTTTTTTAACTTATGGCAAATTCTTTTTTCCTTGCATGATTGGCTCTTCTGTTCTCAATTGTCATAAAATATATGGAGTTTAATTATATTGAGCAATATTAAAGACGATAAAATTAAAAGTAAAAAAAAGATTATTACTGAAGCTCTTAAAAGACTCCTTCAGAAAAGTGTTTATTCCAATATATCTGTTCAGGAAATTGCTGATGAAGCTGGTTATTCAAAAGGAGGAGTTTTGCACTATTTCCCAACCAAGGATGATATTTATGTTGATCTGATAAATGATATGTATGAGGAAATTGCCAAAAGTCACAGAAAAATACTAAATAGTGACCTTAATTTTGATGAAATGGCTCCTATTTCATCTCTTCTTGGAGTTGAGAGCTTTGTTTTGGATAAAAGCAATATAAGGATACTGATAAATATTGTATTATATTCTTTTGAAAATGATACAATGCGTTCAATGCTTCAGGAGTTTTTCAGCAGTCACAGGGTTTTTTATGAAAACATTATAAGAGATAATATTAAAGGTGAAAAGGGTCCCTTTGAGCTTGATGAGGTAACAGCAGCAAGGGTATTGCAGGCTATAATATTTTTTGTGGGAGTAATTGAGGAGTTTGATCCAATTGATCTTGATTATGCCAAGCTTGTCCGATATTTTACAATGCTTATTAAGACGTAATGTTTAAATATATTATTTTAAGGTAAAGAATGATTTAAAGGTGAAATGATAAACAGAGAGGAAATCTTTAATAATCTTAATAAGGGGATGC
>JBBAGC010000195.1:0-4910 GCA_041655115.1 Spirochaetota bacterium
GAGGTTGAAACACAGGGATGTGAGCTATATACTTTAATAAATCTTCCCTTTGATTTAAGTATTTCCGGGAACTATACATATACAAAAACAGAGGATAAAGTAAAAAAAGAAGAACTTCTTAGAAGACCTAAACACCAGTGGAGCATAGTTTTTAATTGGACAATATTAAAGAAAGCTGACCTTAATATAGTTTATAATTATGTTGGTAGAAGAAATGACATTAGTTTTGATAGTTTTTATAATCCAACAATTTATAGAATGGATTCCTATTCAACTGTTGATTTAAAGCTTTCATTCTGGGTTACTCCAAATATACAGGTTTATGGTAGAGTTGAAAACATGATGGATATGGATTATCAGCAGGTTAATGGATATGCCATGCCTGGTTTAGCTTTTTATGCCGGTATTCAGGGGCAAATTCTTTAATAAAGGATATAGTGTATTTAAATAAAAAGTTTTAAATAGTAAAGTTGTTGTATTTTTTACAAATGCGGGAATCTTATGAAGCTAATTTTATAGGATTTCCGCACTTTACTTTTGTTGTTGAATTAGCAGGTGAAGTTAGGATCAGAGCTTAGAACCAGGGATTAAGGGTCAGAGCCTCAAACCAGGTAATCAGGGTCAGAGCCCATGAGTATTTATGAAGAATTTTGAAAAAGGGATATAATAATGTTTGAGCTCCTTAATATGGGGGGATGGGTCATGTACCCGATTCTTCTCTTTTCAATAGTTGCATTAGCAATTGCAATTGAAAGGATTTTTTATTACAGAAGAACCATGCAGCGGAATAAAAATATGGTAGCCGAAATTTCTGTTTTGGTTAAGTCAGGAGATATTGCTGGTGCAATAGATAAGGCCTCTCTTGATCAAAGCACTGTTGGGAAAGTTATTGCTGCATATATTAAAAATTGTAAGGAGCCCCAGGGAGTGCTTGAGGATGCAATACACTCTGCATCTTCCAGAGAGGTGCGCAGTCTTGAAAAACATCTTCCTGTGCTTTCAGCAATAGCAGCATTAGCTCCGCTTTTGGGACTTCTTGGTACTGTTCTTGGTATGATAATTACATTTCAGGAAATTTCAAGATTGGGCGGTGAGGCTGATATGGCTGCACTTTCAGGCGGAATATGGCAGGCTCTTCTTACAACAGCATTTGGTCTTATTGTGGCAATACCAGTTGCTGCATTCCATCATTATTTTCAGAATCTTGTTGATGTACGCATTTCCCAGATAGAGACAAAGGTATCAGATCTTAATATTCTTTTTAAGCCCGGAACTTCTTTCTGCATTGAAGCAGAGAGTGATAATAGCAAGGGCAATGCAGGAGTCTAGGTTATGAAGCCTGTAAGGAGGAATAAAAAAAACACACTGGAGCTTAATCTTACACCATTGATAGATGTTATATTTATGCTTTTACTTTTTTTTATCTTAACATCAAACTTTGTTAAGCCCAGTATTCTTCTTTCACTTCCTGAAGCATCAAACAGGGAAAAGCTTAAAAAAACAGATATTGTTGTGTCAGTAGATAAAAGCAGCAATGTTTTTATTAATAGGGAACAGGTGGCACTGGAAAACCTTGCAGAAGCTCTTACTGCTAAAATTGAAGCACTGCATGATGTTAAAGATAAAAGGATAATTTTTTACGGAGATGAGGCAATGACATACAAAGGCTTTGTAAAAGTTATTGATATAATTAAAAGCACAGGTGTGAATGAGGTTAATATTGCCCATGATGGTATAGAATAGGCATGTCTTTTGTATATAAAAAAAAGAAATTTTTCTCCCTGCAAAATGCACTTGTTATATCTTTTATAGTTCATGCAATTATTTTGTTTTTTCCTTCATTTAAAAAAACTGAGTCCAGACAGATAGTCCTTGAATCAAAAAAATCAAATGTTACACTTATAAACTATTCCGAGAAATTTGAACTTTGGGATATTGTGGAACCTGTTCGTAAAAGGGATCCGCTTAAAGGGGATTTCCCTGTGATCTTTAAAAAAAAGGAAAAACCTGTAAATAAGCCTGAAGATTTACCCCAGCCTGAATCACTCTCCAGGGAAGAGGTAGCAGCAAGGGAAAGTTATGAAAGAGACATTTTAAAAAAGATTCACAGAATGAAATACTATCCCCAGTATGCCAGGCGCATGGGTATGGAGGGTGATGTTACAATCCGTTTTACAATTGACAAAAGCGGAAGAATTATTAATCATCCGGTAATTTTAAAAAAAGGTGAACATGATGTTCTTAACAGAGCAGGGGTTTTGACAATAACACAGGCAGGTCCATTTCCTCCATTTCCTGAAGATGGCACTTACTTAAGAGATAGCATGACATTTGTTGTAACCATAGACTATAACCTTAAGGTTAATTGATTTGGAAAGAATTTTTACTCCTTCGGTTTTTTCTTTTTTTATTACATTTTTTTTGCTGACTGCTGCAAAGGTTAAAGCACCATATTCTGTGCTTTTAATGGAAAGGTTTATTCCTGGCAGCGGTTATGTGGAAATACTGCTTCTTGCTTTTTATGCAGCATGGCTCACTAAAAAGTTTTTAATGTCAGATGATATTGCAAAACTCAGAGTGAGGATATGGATCTTATTCTCTGTTGTATTTTTTGCCCAGCTTTTTCTGGGAATAGCAGGTTTTGATATTTTTTTAATGACAGGTAAGCTTCATGTTCCTGTACCTGCAGTTATTGTTGGTGGCCCTGTTTTCAGAGGGGAAGGTTTTTTTATGCCAATAATTCTTGTTTCTACGATTATACTGTTTGGTCCTGCATGGTGCAGCTATCTGTGTTATTTTGGTGCATGGGATGGGCTTGCTTCTTCAAGGTGCAGAAAGCCGAATATTGATGTTTCAAAGGTTGCACCATTCAGGTACGCAGTGCTTTTTCTGGTGATTATCTCTGCAGCAGTGATGAGCTATGCAGGTGTTGAACCCCTTATTGCAGCAGCAGCGGGAATTATTTTTGGAATGGCTGGTATAGGTATAATGATTTTTATTTCCAGAAAAAAAGGGGTGATGTTTCACTGCACAGCTTACTGTCCCATTGGTCTTATTGTGAATTATACAGCCAGGCTCTCTCCATTTAGGATAAGGATAACAGAGAATTGTAATAGATGTGGAGCCTGTTCCAATGCATGCAGATATGGTGCTCTGTCATCATCTGACCTGAAAAGAGGGAAACCGGGATTAACCTGTACCCTCTGTGGGGATTGTTTAAGCTCCTGTAAAAAAGGGGAAATTTCCTATTCCTTTTTTAATTTTTCAGGAAAAAATTCCAGGATTGTTTTTACAGTTATAGTGGTTTCACTTCATGCTGTTTTTTTAGGCCTGGCTATGGTGTAATTTTTTTATAAAAATAATCAGCATTAGCCCTGGATAAAGGTTTAATAAAAATTTATTTTTGTACTTTTGGGCAGCCCTGTAATTTTATTGTCACAGTGGTTCCTTTATATTTTTTGCTCTCAATATTTATTTCACCATCAATTTTTTTCACAAAGTCACTGCACAGAATAAGCCCCAGGCCTGAACCTTTTTCATTTTCTGTTCCCATTGTTGAATTTATCTGTGAAGAAGCTAACAAAAGATCAATCCTGTCGTTTTCTATTCCTTTCCCATTGTCACTTATTGATATTACAGCTTTATTTGCTTCATCCACGTGTACATCAATTTCCACAATACCCTTTCTGTATGAAAATTTAATAGCATTGGAAATCAGATTTCTCAGTATAAATCGTAGTATATTTGAATCTGCAATCAGGCAAATATCTTCCTCTATTTTTGAAATTATTTTTATTTCTTTGTCCTTAGCCATTCCGGAAAATAGCTGAATATTTTCACGTATAAGAGGAGAAAGGCTGATTTTCTCCATATTTATTGAAATATGATTCATTTGAGATTGAGCCCACAATAGCAGGTTTTCCAAAAGCCAGTAAATATTTTTTGAATTTACATGTACTTCTTTAAGCAGCTCATCTGTTTCTTCTCTGGTCATGGATTTATCTTCAAGAATTAATTCAATCAGTGCAGAGAATGAGCTTAAAGGGCCACGCAAGTCGTGGGCTACTATTGAAAAGAATTTATCTTTAGTGTTGTTGAGTTCGTTTAAATTGTTTAAAAGGCTGATGAGTTCAGTTACATCTGCATGGGTTCCAACAAGGTGTGTAATCCTGTTATTTTCCTTGTCTAATTCTTTGGTAGCCCGGAGAAATATAAGCTTCCATTCCCCATTTTTATGCTGCATTCTGTTTATAATTTCAAATTTATCAACAGTGCCTGACATATATTTTTTAAACAGCTGCTTTGTTCTTTCATGATCTTCTGGATGAATAAGGGCTTCCCAGGTTTGTTTATTGTTTCTTAGCTCATCAGGTTCATATCCCAGCATGGTTTTCCATCTTGGTGAATAGTAAACATGGTTTGTACGCATGTCCCAGTCCCATATTCCGTCATTTGTACTTGCAAGAGCAAGGCTGAATCTTTTTTCACTTTTGTGCAGATTTTTTTCAGCAAGCTTATAAAAGGTAATATCATGGAAATAGCACCTGAATCTCTTGTCAGTAAGTCTTTTTATGGATATTTCATAATGACCGGTTGTGGCAGGGTAATAGTATTCAAAAACAGGTGCGCTTTTTCCCTGAATTATTGAGTGCACTTTTTGTGCGAATATAGGATCAATGTTTGGAAAAATGGTGTTATAGTATTTTCCCGCTATGGTGCTACATTCCTGGCCAGTTATTTTGCAAAAATTTTTATTTGCAGTAATAAATTTAAAGTCAACAGCCTTTTGATCTTTATCAAAGATGAGCTCACACTCAACTAATCCTGCTATCATTTCATTAAAGAGCTCTGCCCGTTCAGCTTTTTCTTTTTTCAGGGATTCCTCAAGAGTCTTTATTCTTGATTCAAGC
>JBBAGC010000196.1:0-4902 GCA_041655115.1 Spirochaetota bacterium
TGATGTTAAAATAGGCAGTGCTGTAAAACCCTGTGTTTTTATCTATTATTACATTGTTTATAATAAGAAACTCTTTAATTTCTTTGACTGTTTCCTGTAAATCTGTTTGTATTAATTCCAGGTTTATTTTGTCAGATGCTTCCTTAAGCTTTATTTTAATAAGGCCAATCAGGGAGCTGTCATCAATAAGCGGTATTGTAACCACTGTTCCATTATTTGATATGTGAGCACCGGATTTGTTTAGCTGGGTAAGTTCTTTTATTTCAATTCTATCCATTACTGTGGAATCGATTTTTAAAAAGGCTTTTCCCTTTAGTTCATAGGTTTTGTTCATTGTATCTTTTGTTTTTTTGATATAAAGGGATATGGATTTTGGTGAGAAGTCTTTGTGAATTTTTTTAAAAAGATCAAATATGCGTGAGTTTAAGGATTCCCATGAGTATTTGTTTTCATTTACAGCAGCGCCCCTTGTTGCCTGTTTTTCTTTTGCAGTAAAAATTCTGGATTCAGATTCATCCATAAAAGCAGGTTCCGGTTTACCCAAAGATTGGGAAGGCTCCTGGTTCAGGTTGTCATCTGCCCCATCCTTTGAAGATGTGAGATTTATTACTTTTTCTTTTATTTCCCTGTTGTCCTTTATTATTCCTTTTTTTGCAAGTGCCATAAAAAGCATGGCTGTAGCTATTATGCAAAATATTATAATAAGCACTATTTCAAGTGAGAGCCTGGTTAGTGTTTTTTTATCAGGTTTATAGATATATGCTATTGTGGAGCGGGTTTTGTCAGAGGCAAAGGATGTTATAAAGAATTCTTTTTTGTGCCCGCCTGGTGTGGTGTAGGTTTTTACCTCTGTTTTGTTGATGCCTGGCTTTTTTGATACTATATCTTCTATCAATGAATCATATATCAGGGCTGATGTTATTATGCTGTTGTTTTTTACTGATGCTTTTATTCTTCCTGAAGAGTCAGTTGTTACAATGAGAGCAATGGATTTGTCCATGCTTATGAGGTTTTCAAATATTTCTGTTTTTTCTTCTGGGCTGTTTTTGCTGATTCTGTCAATATATGAAGCAAGCTCTGTGGTTGAGCTGTCTATTCTTTCTATATAGGCTTTTTTGAGATTTTCGGATTTTAAAAAATAATAAACTGTCAATGAAATAGATATGAGAATAAGGACTGTGATTATTATTTTAATTCTATGTGTCATAGATATTTCCTGCATGGTCTTTTTTTATATTGTCGGAATATAGGATTAAGGTTAGCACAATATTTTTTATATTTGTTTATTGGAGGACTTGATAAATTTTCGTTCGCATTTCTCTGAAAGAGAGCAGTATAATGTTAGGGAAGTGAAACCTGTCATTCCGCCTGTAGCGAAGCAGAGACAAGCATTATAGAAACATCCTGTTTCGTGCTTGCAGGCAGCCATCGTGGCTACACTGCCGGAATCTTATGGAGAGAAATTGTTGTATAAGATTCCTGCATGCGCAGGAATGACAAAAATAATCTTGCTCACCTTCCCTATATCCTTTCTTCATTAAAAAGATAATAAAAAAAGAATCCATATTTATTAAATCCAATATACGATGACACTAACTTAAAATTAAACCATTACCTCTATAAGCCTGTAATGGTTCTGCAAAATATATGAATAATATCATTATTAAAAAAATAAAAAATTTAAAGCGGGTTTAAATGCTTGCTGATTTTTTTCAGATCAGTGGGTGTATCAATATCGTTTTCCCAGTGTGCTGCATTTTTTGTTATGACAAAGAGTTTCCCGGCAAATTTGCTTACATCAAAATTATAAACTCCTGCTAAAATATCAAAGAGGGAGTTGATAAAATCTTTTTCTTTGATGTTTCGATTTTTTACCTGTTTTATCAGATCGAAATTTTTTGTTTTCATCAGATAGTATATTATTTTTGAAAAAACACTGGGTGTTAGTGCTTTCCTGAGATTGTAGAAAAGATCTAATGCTTTTTTGTTTATTATTTCATCCATGCCAGGATCCTTTATCATTGCACCTGAATTTCCAATTCTCGCCTGAAAATTTTCAAATCCCACAAAATATTTAAGCTTCCCTTTATTTTTGCCTCTTTTTATTAATCTGTGCCTGTATGTAAGGCAGCTATCAGAAAGATCCTCATAGCGCACTATTCCAAAGATCATGTTTATTTTTACTCCACGATGATCTTTTTTTTTGTGTAAGATCTGGCTGTAGCTTTCATGTATCCATTCTATATCTTTCGGGGTTATGCGGGGAGTGTCGCCAAAAAAAACGTCCACTCTGTCTCCATAGTCTATGTCTCTTGTGTAAAAGTCTTTCCAGTTTCCTCCAACTGAGTTTTTCATTTGTCGCAGTTCAAGGCGCGGATAATCAGCTATATTTATAGCTTTTTTTATGCTTTCAATGTCATTGTAGAGGTAAATTGTATCATAAATGGGTGCACCTTCTTTTTCAGCTTTTATAACAGCATTAAGGACATATTCAATTACAGGTCTGTTGTTGATTTTTTCCAGAAATTTATTTCGTCCCATGTAAATTATTTCACCGTCATAGGACTGTCGCAGTTCTCTTCTTATTTTAAGGCGGGTAAGCACATCTGGTTTGTCATAACCTGCAAGAATTAGTGCTACTGTTCGTTTTTTATCTTTACACACAGTGTGGGTTTCCAATTATTATATTTCCTCTTTTTTTGATAACAGGTTTAGGTTTTTTAAACAGAATTTTTTATATTTTTATTAAATAATACTTGCTGGGAATTTAAAATTTCTCTGTTTTTATTTCAATAAGTTTTTTTGATTTTTTTGAAACTCTTTTTTTAAAGCAGGCTCTGACCCCATCTCCCTAACCCTCTTCCCCGAGACGGAGAAGAGGGAACTGCGGCATGAATTTTTCTGTAAATATAGAATTACTAGTTTCATGAATCTAAAAGTTTAATATAAAACCTGAAATTTATGTTACAAAGCCCTCTCATTAGGGAGAGGCAGGCTCTTTTCGGCACATCCTGTGCCTGAGCCTGCATCAGCCTCATCCTGAGAACGTGGCGCGGTGGAACCGGGGAGAGGTCTTGAGATACAGGGAGATGGGGTCAGAGCAATAGTTTTTTTAATGTATTATTTCAAAACAAGTCTCTCTCTATTATAGAGTTGATATTTAAATTAAAAATTTTCTTTTTTGTTTGACTTATTTATTTTTTGTATATATTATATATATACAAATGGATAGATTAAATTTTTCACATCTGCAAGGTTTCCAGTGGGATAAAGGAAATCTTAATAAAAACTGGGATAAACATCAGGTTTCTACTGGTGAGTGTGAAGAAGTTTTTTTTAATGAACCATTTTATGTTTATTATGATGATAATCATTCAATAGTTGAAAATAGATATTTCGTACTTGGAGAAACTAATGAACAGAGGCGATTGTTTATAGTGTTTACTGTACGGGAATCTCTTATAAGAGTAATATCAGCACGAGATATGCATAAAAATGAAAGGAAAATTTATGAAAACCTTAAAAAAAATACCCAAGTTTAAGACCGAAGATGAAGAGGCTCGTTTTTGGAATGATGCTGATTCAACAGAATACATTGATTATTCAAAAGCGAGTAAATTTCAAGCTCCAAACCTGAAGCCTTCTACTAAAAGTATCTCTATTCGTTTGCCAGAACCATTATTACAAAGGTTGAAAGTTATAGCTAATAAAAAAGATATTCCCTATCAATCTTTAATTAAGGTTTATTTAGCAGAAAAGATTCGGGATGATCTTATGCATTAAAGGCTTGTCAGATTTTAATAGGTCATAAGAATTGTTTTTTACAGGGACATTATTTAAGTTAATGAAGAGGAGGTTGTTTTACAGGAGTTTTAAATAATATATTATGGAGACAATATATGGACAAAAAATTAAAGGAGCTAAAAAAGGGGATAAGGCTTAATATTCAAAAGCCTCCAAAGGTTGAAACGCCAAAAAATGTTTATAACAGAAAAATTAAGCATAAAAAGGGGTATGATGATAAAGATTCATACCCCTTTTTTTTGCTCCCTTGCGCTTAGGAGTTTTTTTTAAAAAAAGTCCTTTTCATGATTTGAAATTTTTGATACATAAGATCCTCTGTTGGCATCTGCCCAATAAAAAAACAATAATAATGATTGGAGTTTTTATATGAAGAAGACAGTGCTTTTATTTATAGCAATTGCCTTTATTACGCTTTTTCCCGGAGGGATACTTTTTGCCTCCAATGATGTTGTTAATCCCCTTGAACCGGTGAAAACAGATAACCCGCAGTACACTATGAGAACTTTTATGGAATCTATGGATAAGTATAAAACTGCAAAAGAGAATAGAAATTCGCTTTTTAATTCTTACCTGGACATGGCTGTGCGCTGTTTGGATTTGAGTGATTTTTCTTTTGTAGAACAGCAGCAAAGGGGACGTGAAGCAGCTATTTTATTGAAAGAGGTTATAGACAGGGTTATAGTTATTGATTATGAAAAAATTCCTGGTAAAAATGATGTTGCTGAAGAGAAGCTTTTAAGGTGGAGGCTTAAAAGTACTGAAATAGTTATTTCTATGCAGGAGAGTGGTGACAGGGCAGGGGAGTATCTTTTTTCATCTGACACTACAATGCGAACCAGGGAGTTTTACAATAAGGTTAAACATCTGCCATATAAGGATGGAACCGGTCAGGGGGCTCTTTACAAGGATGCCTGGTTTGAGGAGAATGTTCCTCTCTGGATGAAGGAACAGGTTTTTTATCTTTATATATGGCAATGGGTAGGTTTATTTTTAGCCATACTTGCTGGTCTTATTTTAAAGGTTTTAATCAAGGTTTTTGTCGATTTTCTTAATGTTATTTTTCAGAAAAAATCCGGTGTGTGGCTTAAAAAACTCGTA
>JBBAGC010000197.1:0-4883 GCA_041655115.1 Spirochaetota bacterium
AGCCAGGGATATGGCTTCACCAAAATCATGTGTTACTATAAGAAATGTCACATCTGTTGTTTTATGAATATTTTTCAACATTTGCCTTAGTTCATACCTGAAGTTAGGATCAAGGGCAGATAGGGGTTCATCAAGGAGCAGGATTTTAGGGTTTACTGCAAGAGCCCTGGCAAGGGATACCCTTTGAAGCTCGCCACCGCTGAGGTTAACAGGAAGGCGGTTAAGGAGCAATGATAATCCTAACTGTTCTATAAGATCATTGACTCTATTGTTTGATTCTTTGGATTCTTCTTTGTGATAACGCAATCCATATCTAATATTCTGTATAACATTAAGATGAGGAAAAAGAGAATGATCCTGATACATTATGCTTACACCATGTCTTTCTGGTGGAAGTTTGGTTACATCCTTGTTGTCTATGTGGATTGAACCGGTTTTAATAGGGATAAGCCCGGCTATTGCTTCAAGGAGTACAGTTTTACCAGCACCTGTTGGACCCATTAGTGCAAAGAAACAGTTTTCTTTTATGTCAAGATTAATGTCGTGGAGATCAAAGCTTCCAAGTGATACAGAGAGATTTTTTATTTTTATCATGCTTCCTTTTTCCTGTGCAGGGTTGTTATTCTAAGTGCAAGAAAGAGGGTGAGGCATATAAAAACAAGCCATACTGATATAGGCTGGGAATACTTTAACCCGTATGATTCAAATCTTTCGTATATAAGAACCGGTGCTATCATGGGATGATATGCAACAACAACAACAGCTCCAAATTCGCTGATTGCTCTGGCTGTGCACATCAGTATTCCTGTAAGCATGCTTCTCCATGCAAGGGGAAAGGTTACCCTGAAAAAAGTTCCTGACATGGATGCACCAAGGCTGCGTGAAACATTTTCAAGTCTGGGAGAAATGTTTTCAAATCCTTCCTTAACAGTGTTGATGTAAAAGGGGAGTCCCACAAAAGTCAGGACTGTGATTATACCAGCAGGGCTTCCCATTATTCTGATGCCAAGCTCTCCAAGTATTTTGCCTATCCAGTGGTTTTTCCCAACTATGCTTAAAATAGCTATTCCCACAACAGGGTGAGGAATTACTATTGGCAGATCAATTATGCTTTCAATCAGTCGTTTCCCTTTGAAGTCTGTTCTTGCAAGGAGGTAAGCCAGGGGTGTTCCAAATATAAAGGCAATTAATGCAGCTGATGACGCTGTATAAATACTGAGCCATATACATCGAAGAACATCCTTGTCCATTATGGTTATTTTCATCATCTCATATGAAGGAGCGAACATTAACTGGACAAGGGGTAATACAATAAAAGTAAGTATTAAAAGTCCGCTGCTGAGAAATAGAAAAAAGAAAAGTCCTCTTTTTTGAATAATGCCTGTCATTATATATATAATTCCCTTAAAATGAAAAAACCCTCTAAACCTCCTGGTAGAAATTTAGAGGGTTCTGAATATTTAATTATTAGTTTTTGACTGTAACCATGTTTTGAATCTGCTCTGGAAGAGTTTTTTTCATATCTTCAGAGGGAACTCTGCATGGTACAAAGGGAGGCTGACCCTGATTATCAAGTATTTTCAAACCGCCTTTTTTATCTAACATAAATTTTAAAAATGCTGTGGCTGCTTCTTTGTTTGGGGCATTTTTAATAAGTGTGATTCCATAGGTTATGGAGCCACCTACCATCTCCATCATTGTTCCTGGTTTTTTTCCTGTTACCTGAACAACTGCCTGAGAGTAAAAATCATCATACTCATAATTGCCAAGATTTATTTCATCAGGTAGCTCAAGATATTTTAGGCCATGCTGCACTGCCACAGATCTGTATTCCCAGGCATAATCCATATTTCCTGTTTGTAAAAGTGATATAAGTTCAACAGATTTAGGCCTTACATTTTCTTTAGGTCTGTTAGCTAAAAGTTTCTCATTAAGACCCTCTTCTTTATAGTATTTTTCAGCAAGCTGTAATACCATGAGCGATCTGTATCCGCATGGGTCAAGGTTAGGATCTGAATGACCCCATATTATTCCCTCTTCCTGTAGTATGTTGTACCAGTTTTTTGCATTGATATCCTTTGAGCGCTTGCTTTTATCAGTGTAGCAAAGAACCATCTGATTTGAAGCAAAGCGGATATTCCAGTCTGCATAACCAGGAATGAGCAGTTCATCAATAACTTTATAATCTGCAGATGCCATTAAATCACAATCTTTACCCAGATCAATGATTTTTCTGGCTGCTGCCTGGCTTCCCGAAGCTTCTCTCAGAAGCTCTATACCAGGGTAGAGCTTTTCAAACTCACTTTTCATCTCATCAAAAGGCATTGTCAGGCTTCCTGCATGAAACATGATAACCTGTCCTTTTATAGAGCTGTCAACCTTGCTGTCTTTGCAGCCATAAAATGATGACATAACTATGATAATTAAGGATAAAAATAGAATATTTTTTCTCATGAGTATTAATTCCTCCTAAAAAAGCTAAAAAATAACGAATTTTAACACATAATATTAAACTTAATATTTCATGTCAATAACTCATTAGGGCTATTTGCTTTTTTTGTCAAATAACAGGATGTAATACCTTGTGAACAAGGGCTGATAGTTCTGCTGCTTTAAAGGGTTTTTTAATGAATCCTTTAAGCCCCTGATTCAGCATGGACTGCAAATCGTTTTTGTGTATAAAGCCGGAAGACAGAATAACAGGAATCTCTTTGCGGATATTCTGTAATGCAGCAAAGCAGTCACTTCCATTCATTTCAGGCATAATCATGTCAAGAATAACCAGGTCAAAATTATCTGGTTTTTCTTTAAAGATTTTCAGGCCTTCCAGTCCGTTTGCAGCCAGGGTTACTTTATAGCCTAAATTTTCAAGTATGGCTGCTCCTGTAATTCTCATGGCTTCTTCATCATCAATCAGTAAAATACAGCCTGTGCCTGTGATTGAAAATTTGTTTATTGGAAGCATATTCTCTGTTTCTTTATCTGATAATGGAAGAAGAAGATGAAAGCTTGTTCCTGGTGTTTCATTGTTAACAGTAATAGATCCATTATGAGCCAGGATTGTTCCATAAACTGCGGAAAGTCCAAGCCCGGTTCCTGAATTATCACTCTTTGTAGTAAAGAATGGATCGAATATTTTGTCCAAATTTTTTGGATCAATCCCGTTACCAGTGTCACGAAACTTAATGTTCACATAAGAGCCGGGTGTAAGATTAAACTGGCTTGCCTGACAATATTCTTTATCCAGTGTAACTTTGCTGGAAGAAACATCAAGACGTCCGCCATCAGGCATTGCCTGCACTGCATTTAGGGCAATATTGAGAAAAGCATTCTGTATTTGTGCTAAATCCCCATCTACATTGCTTGGCCTGGCATGCAGGCTAAGATTAAATTGAATGCGCGGGTCACTTGTACTTTGCAGCAGGTCAATTGTGTCAATCAGTACAGGATGGACGTCAAATATGTTGGAATTGGAGATTCGTTTGCGGGCAAATGCTAAAAGTTTTTCAGTAAGTTCACTGGCGCGTTCAGTTGCTTTGAGGATTAGTGATAAATATTTTCCGGATTTAGGATCATTGAGATTTGTTTTTTGCAGAAGTTCTACACTGCCCATAATGCCTGCAAGAATGTTGTTAAAATCATGTGCAATTCCACCGGCTAACTGCCCTATTGACTGGAGTTTTTGCGATTGTTGAAGCTGTTCCTGGAGTATGTGTTCCTCGGTTGTATCACGAAAAACAAGAACAACTCCCCGTATTGCGCCATAGCTATCGCGAATTGGTGCACCTGAGTCAGCTATCAGGTATTCTGTTCCATCTTTTGAAATCAGCACTGTGTGATTAGCCAGGCCTGTAATTTCACCGCTTTCAAGAACAAGATCAACCGGATTGGCCACAGGCAGTCGTGTGTGAGCATTGATAATTTTAAAGACTTCACCAAGTGGCAATCCCATGGCTTGCTGTATAGTCCATCCTGTCAGTTTTTCAGCAACAGGGTTCATGTTTTTTATTTTACCATCAGTTCTGGTTACAATCACAGCATCACCTATTGATAACAGGGTAATTCGTAAATCTTCTTCACTGGCATTGCTTGCAGCTTTTGCCATGAATAACTGCCTGTTTATATAGATAGCAAGAAAAAGCAAAAGGCCTGTTAAAAGCGAAAGGAAGATGCCAATAAAAAGGTTCCACTTTATTGGTTTTCCCAGCATAGTTAGGGGAGTTTCTTCCCTTGGAGAAACGTTCACTGTCCAGGTTCTGCCAAGGGTTTGAAAGTGTTCTTTAACTATGGCCTTTTTTGTTTTTTTGTCAGCTATGTCAAGGTTGCTATAAACAATCTGATCATCAATACTGATACTATGCGTAAAAGAATCACAGGGTATTTTTTGAAATGCCACTTTCATAAGGCTGTCGGTTTTAATAGTTGCTGCTAAAAAGCCCTGGAATCTACCCTGGTTATTTTCCCCCAGGGATAGCCAGATAACAAAGCCAGGGTACTTTTCTTCAAGCACAAGAGGGGTAGAGGCAAGTGCCTGCCTGGAGGAAAGGACGGAAGCGTGCATCTCTACTCTTCCTGGCAGCATTTTGAGATCTTTTCCAAGCAAAACGGATTCTTTTTCCTTTGGCATGGTAACACGAATGATGCTATTGGCATCTACCAGATTTATAGCATTATAGCTGGGGTTTCCTGAGATGAAACCTTCTGCTATTTTTTTTAAATGTTGATGTTTGGAGTCTTTTTTGTGGTTTCCCCAGACTTCTGCCAGTATTTTAAGATCATTGGTTCTTTCTGTAAGCTGGTTTTGAATGCGCAGGCTTATTTCCAGTGCTTCTGATTGCGCATGTGTATGCTGGATAGTTTCCATGAGCTTTGATGCATAATGA
>JBBAGC010000198.1:0-4804 GCA_041655115.1 Spirochaetota bacterium
ATTGATGCATTGAAGAAGATTGACCCTGAAAAGGTTATTCTCTTTGGGAGTTATGCCTGGGGTGAACCTGACAATAATAGTGACATTGATTTATATATAGTTACAAGGGATGATTTTATCCCTTCAACCTGGAGAGAAAAAAGCAGAATATATCTTGAAATAATTAAACATCTGGATGATATACAATCTTCAATACCGGTAGATCTGATCGCTCATACAAAACCAATGCATGAAAAATTTATCGAAATGGACAGTATGTTCTGCAGAAAAATATTGAGAGATGGTGTAAATCTGATATGAAAAATATTACTGCGGAATGGCTAAAAGCTGCAAATGATGATCTGCTCCTGATAGAAAAAATCTTAACAGAAGCTTCCTTGACTCATATGGTTGCTTTTCACGCGCAGCAGGTAATTGAAAAGTGTTTAAAAGCAATAAGTGAAGAAAAGCAAATTGAATTATTGAAAATTCATAATCTAAAGACTCTTTTTGCGAAAATTAATGAACCTTCATTCATTAATATAAATAGTGATATGGTTAACCTTCTTGACAGCTTATATATTGAATCCAGATATCCCGGAGACAGAGGTCTATTGCCTGATGGCAAACCTTCTTTAGCTGATGCGCAGGAGTTTTATGAATTTGCGAAGCATATTTATAATAAAACCTTTAAAATTCTTACAACTTGATTTTTAACAAGTTACTAATCAGCCGTGAGGAAGGAAAGATTTTTCTTAATAATATATAATATGATGCTTCGGTTATTATCTGCTTAGTTGGTTATTTTTTCTTAACAGTTTTTTTTATTTTTCAGCAAAGCCTGTGTTCTTACTTTTTTTCTTAGTTCATCAAAAATTTTCTGATTTTTAACAGGATATCTTCTTTCTCCAATGAAAACATAGGGGAGCTTCCCTTCTTCCATCATTTTGTGAACCCTTTGGCGAGATACATTTATCTTTTTTACAACAAAATCTACATCAGTAATTTCAGAAGCTGTCAGTCTTTTTGAGTCCTGCTTTGCTTTTTCTTCCGCGATCTGTTTGTCGAAAAGTTTTTCTGATTCTCTGTCTAAAAAACCTTCTCCGCATTGACTGCAAAAGTGTCCGCTCAGCGGGCCTATTTTAATATCACTATATCCTTCAGGCGTAATAATATCTGTAAAATTTTTTCTTTCATTTATGCTGTTTTCAGTTCCACATATTGGGCAATTTTTATGTTTATCAAATTTCATTTTTTATATTCCTGAAAGAATATTTCTTATTCTGAGAATGCGAATGTATGTTGACATTGTCAATATAAAATTGCGTATAACTTGAATTTAAAAACCTTTTTTAAAGGAAAGATTTCCTGTAATAAATCAGGGGTCAGAGCATGGTTAATTAAAAATTATTTATTATTAAAGCAACCTGGAAATTATTTTATAATTTAGTAAGTGATAATATAAAAAAAGAGTGGTAAATGTTTAATGCTGGTTATAAAAAATAATCATGAAAAAACTAAATACACTCATTGTAATTTTAATTTTTGCAGAGCTGATATTTTTGGCAATTTTCTTCTTTGATTTTTCCCCTGTTAAGGCTGTTAAAATGAAATGGAAAACAAAGGATATAGTTGAATATGACAGGGTTTCATCAATACCTGTGCTTTTGTATCATAATATTGTAGAGGATAATAAACCTGTAAAAAGTCCCTTTGCATTAAAAAAAGAAAATTTGCTGAATCACTTTAATATAATAAAGGATCAGGGAATAAAGGTTATTCCTCTTTCTGAACTTGCAGGTGGAAGTGCTGGCTCTATATCTGATCAAAAAAAATCTGTAGTTATAACTTTTGACGATGATTACCTTTCGATGTATCGCATACTTTTGCCAATTGTAAAGGAGTACAAATATCCTGTTACACTTTTTGTATATACAGATGGTATAAGCAAGCCTGGTAAGGGTGGGCTTGACTGGAAAATGCTTAGGGAAATGGATAAAAATGGCATAGATATTCAGTGTCATTCCATAAGTCACAGAGACCTCACTGTTGTTAAAACAAATGAAACATATAGTTCAGGAAAAATTCTTTATGAAGAGCTTTATGTTTCAAAAGCTTTGATGGAAAAGAATCTGGATAAGACTATATCCTTTTTTGCATTTCCCTATGGCAGATATAATCTGGAGCTTCTTGAGCTGGCAAAACAGGCTGGATATAAAAAAGTTTTTTCAACGGATTACGGTCCAAATATAATTACAAGGGATAATTTTTGTTTAAGGCGTCATCATATAAAAAATTCCTATTCAGATGAATTTTTTATATCCATTATAAAATAGAGCAATAAAAAACCGGTATTAAATACCGGTTTTTTTTCGAGCACCTGTTTTGCAGCTTATTCTTTTACTTCATCAAGGATTAATTTGGTTTCAAGATCCATTTGTATAAGGTCATCCATGAGTCTGGGAATTTCAATATCAAGCTGATCAAACTGTTTTTTAATAATTTTTTCTTCTTCCGGCGTTCCTTCAAAGGCGAACTTGGTAAGTTCTCCTATTAATTCTGCTATGTTTTCCTGCTTATTCTGATATATAAAGATAATGTTTGGCCCTGATTTATATCCCCAGTGAAATCCGTCTGGCAGGTGTACTGTAAAGGTTTCAGCAATGCCATCTCCATCAGCATCCTGTGCATAATAAATCATGCCATCCTTTGTTTTCCCCACAACTGAAGTAAAGTATTTTGTTGGACCATCATAGTTCAGTTTTTTAGGAATAGGTCGTCTTTCAACTTTAAGCTCAGAATCCTTGCGATTTACCATAAGCCCTTTAAAAATATCAACATGTCTTTGAATAAAAGAATTTCGTGTTGTATTGAAAAAGTCGGAATATCTTTCATCAAGGTTTTCCTGTACTCCAAAGGGAATTTCCTTTCTTTGCACTTCCTGGCGTCTGTCAGTAATTCGTATAAAGTCAGGTTTCCCATCAATTTCTCTTTCCCAAAGGGTGTTCATAATAAGACGGTTTTCCATCTGCCTTATAATTCTGTTTTGTTCAACAATTTTTGGATCATCATAGCCGTCTTTGAAAAGATACATTCTTTTGTCTTTTATAATAAGAAGAGCAGAGATTGAAGTATCCTGCGTCTGATGCTCCTCAGGATCTATGATGTTTTCTACCTGCTGATAGGCTAATCTGTCTTCATCATATCTTGAAACATCATCAAGGGTAATAATCTTATATGATAAATCTTTTGAAATGGCTGGCGCAACTATCATTATAACTGTTAATATAAGTGCAACCCTTTTGGTAATATTTTTAAACATATGCTCCTCCATGAGGTGAAAAAATAGTTATACATATTTATAGTCGGTTCCTGAGTTAAAATTATATAATTCTTTGCGACCTTTTTGTCAAATATTTTATACTTTGTGTTTATTTCTTTCTTTTTTCCACTTTGCCTTGTCAATTTTTGTCCAGCTTTCAACTATGTGTTTTGAAATTTCAGCTTCTGCATCTCTTCTGGTTTTGGGTTTATTTTTGTTCTTATTGTCAGGATTTTTTTTGTTTTTTGAATTATACTCCTCCAGCTCTTTTAATGTAAGGGGTGGTTCAGATTGAATCATCTCATTATAAATGGTCTTTCTTTCTTTTTCAGAGGATATGCAGCTTATAATGGCTGATATTTTTTTTCTGTTTATTATTCCTGAAAGCAGTTCATCAGGAATAATATTATTACAACAGGCAGATGCAATTGCGCCTGTCATGGAGGAAAGCGCAGATGATGCTCCTCCTTCATAGGCAGCTGTAATAAAAACATCAGCCGGATTATTGCATCTTTCAGCAATAGAAACAGCATAGGGGAAAAGGGTTTCCGGTAAATTGGTTGTAGCTCGTGCAATCCGGGTTTGTAATTCTTCTTCTGTTTCTTTGCATATAATTTTTTCACAGTCATCTAATTTTTCTATATTAACTGTTTTATCGAGAATTTTACGTATAAGGCTGATTCTGCCTGTGACATAATCAGGATTAATTCCTGATCTGAAAATAATGTTTTCATGCTCTTTTGTAAATGATTCGGTTTTTGCCAAAGAATGTGCTGAAGCTTTGTGAATCCCCGTGTTTTTATCAGAATTTATAAGATCTTTTATTAATAGACTCATGGCAATGCTTGAGGCAATTGTTCCTGGATCAGTAGTAAAGAGCATGGAGTAGCTTATAATGGGAAAAAGCAGGTTTTCGCTGTTTTCAGAGAAATAGAGAAGCGGAAGCGCAGATGGCACAACATTTGAGCAGGGAAAAGAAAAAAGTGTGTCTTTTTTTAATTGCGGATTTTTAGCCATGGAAATAAGATTTCTGCCAGCAGCATCAGGGCTTCTGAAAAAACTGTAGTCAAGGCCTGGAAGCTCTGGGGAATCCCCTAACATCTGTATAAATTTTTCCCGGTTCCACTGTTTTTTTTCAATGGATGCACCATTTAAAATCATAAACTGCGTAAGCGATGAGTATAAACCGGGTTTTTTCCATTTATTCATATTTTTTTTTAAAGCAGGTTCCGGATCAGGGAAAGCCTCCCTTTTTTTAAAAACGCTTTTTATATGGGCTTTTTTCATCCCTTCAAATACATAGCCAGAGGCATCACCTGCTAATACAGCTATTAATACATTTTTTATTTTTTCATTCACAATTATATCCTGATACATTTTTTTATTTAATTAGGTAGTGTACTTTTAAAAATTCAATAAAATTGTTGCTTTATAAGCATTTTTTTTTAAATATTAATTTATAAGAATAAACAAGGGAGAAAATCAATGAGGCAGTATATATTC
>JBBAGC010000199.1:0-4765 GCA_041655115.1 Spirochaetota bacterium
TCATATAATGAGATCTTTTGAACTTAATGAAATTCTTAAATTTATAAAGGAAAACGGGCTTGCTGTAAAAAATATTTTTGCCAATTCTCTAATGGAGCCATTCACAGAAAATTCCAATAAAATACTTATTATCTTTGCTAAAACTCTTTAAATACAACCAGCCCTGTTTATAAAAAAACTGCTATAAAACCCTACATTGTAACTGGCTTGTCATCCTTTAATGGAACCTGTAGATTTATTTTCCATTCATCAAAAGTCTCTTTCCATCTGTTATAAAAATCCTTTGTAGTGTTATGATCTTTAAAAAACTTTTCAGGACTTTCCAAAGCAAGAAAAAGCACCTCACCTACAGTTGAAACCGGATGAAAAATCATATTATCCCTGACATAATCAGGAATTTTATATAAATCTTTGAAATTTTCTTTGGGAATTATTACATGCTTTATTTGAGCCCTGTGAGCAGCAAGCACCTTTTCCTTAACACCGCCTATAGGAAGGACTTTTCCACGAAGAGTTATTTCTCCTGTCATAGCAACGTCACGACGAACAGGAATTTTACTATAAAGCGATGCCATTACTGTTGCCATAGTAATTCCTGCAGAAGGACCATCCTTTGGAATAGCGCCCTCTGGAACATGAAGGTGTATGTCAAATTTTTTAAATACATCCTCTTCTATATTAAAAAACTGCTGATTGGCTCTTATATATGTATAGGCAGCTTGTGCAGATTCCTGCATTACTTCCCCAAGTTTTCCAGTAAGCTTAAGCTCGCCCTTCCCCTTGATAAGGGAGGCTTCAATATTAAGCATTTCTCCGCCAACTTCTGTCCAGGCTAATCCTGTTGCAAAACCAACTTCGCTTTCTTCTTCCTTCACACCATACTTGTATTTTATAGGCCCAAGATATTTCTGTGTAACCTCTTCATCAATTACCTTTTTGAAACTGCTGTCACTCTCAACAGCTTCACGCGCCACTTTTCTGCAAACCTTTGCAATCACTCTTTCAAGGTTCCTTACCCCTGCTTCACGGGTATAGTGTCTTATAAGATAAAGCATTGCATCTTCTGAAAAATCAATGTTTTCACGCTTAAGTCCATTTTCTTCAATCTGCTTATTAAGAAGAAAATCAATTGCTATGCGAAGTTTTTCAGGCTCTGTATAGCTTGAAAGCTCTATAATTTCCATTCTATCCTGAAGTGGAAGCGGTATATTATGCTGAACATTTGCAGTTGTAATAAACATTACATCTGAAAGGTTATAGGCAACTTCCATATAGTGATCAACAAAGGAGTTGTTCTGTTCAGGATCAAGCACCTCAAGTAAAGCTGATGAAGGATCTCCTCTAAAATCCATAGACATCTTATCTATTTCATCAAGAAGAATAACAGGATTTACTGTTCCGGCTTTTTTCATCATCTGGATTATACGACCGGGGAGAGCTCCTATATAGGTTCTTCTGTGCCCTCTTATTTCCGCCTCATCCCTTACTCCTCCAAGGGACATGCGCACAAACTTTCTATTAAGTGCACGTGCAACTGAACGACCCAGGGATGTTTTACCAACACCTGGAGGACCCACAAAACAGAGTATGGGGCCTTTAAGCTTTTTGGAAAGCTTGTTTACAGCTATGTATTCAATTATTCTTTCCTTAACCTCTTCAAGACCATAGTGATCCTCATTGAGAATATCAAAGGCTTCATCAATTTTTTTAATATCCTCTGTTTTTTTATGCCAGGGCACGTCCCTTAGCCATTCTATATAGGTTCTGACAATAGCTGACTCAGCTGACATTGGAGGCATTTTTTCAAGGCGTTTCAATTCCTGCTGTGCCTTTGTAACAGCTTCTTCACTCATGCCAGCATCTTCAATACTTTTTTTCAGCTCTGCTATTTCGTCAACTTCCCCTTCACTTTGGCCAAGTTCTTTTTTTATTACCTTCATTTGCTCATTAAGATAATATTCCTTCTGGTTCTTTTCCATCTGCTTGCGAACCTGACTTTGAATCTTTCTCTCAATGTGTATAACCTCAACTTCACCACTAATAAGCTCAATCAAGCGACTAATCCTTTTAACAGGATTTCCATGATCAAGAAGAGACTGTTTGTATTCAACACGCATTTCAATATGCGCAGCAACAACATCAGTAAGCTGAGATATATCATCAATACTTTCTGCTGAAATTAAAGCTTCCTTTGGAACCTTTTTGTTAAGCTTTATATATTTTTCAAAAACATCAAGAAGCGTACGCCTGTATCCCACATCATCCGGACCTGGTTCCATCTGCCTCTCAATCCTTTTTATTCCTAATTCCACATGGGAATCCTTATCTTCATAATCAGAAACATAACACCTGGAAATTCCCTCTACAAGCACCTTGATTGTTCCATCAGGGAGCTTCAATAGCTGAAGAATTTCAGCAACAGTTCCTACCTCATAAAGATCATCCCTGTCTGGTGTGGAATTTTGAGCATCCACCTGTGTAAGAAGAATAATAAGACGTTCATCCTTCATTGCAGCATCAAGAGCACTTACTGATTTATCCCTCCCTACAAAAAGAGGTATTACCATATAAGGAAATACTACTACATCCCTTAATGGCAAAAGAGGGTATTTTTTATTAAAATTTATTTCTTTGTTTATCATTATCTCCCCTGAAAATATGATTAAGCTGTTTTTTCCTTTTTATTATACTTAATAACAGGAGCTTTCTTTTTCAAAACCATATCCTTTGTAATTATTACCTTTTGAATACCACTGTCTGATGGAATGTCGTACATCAAATCAAGCATAAGGGTTTCAAGTACAGATCTAAGCCCCCTTGCACCGGTTTTTCTTTCCATTGCTATATTGGCAATTTCAACAATTGCATCCTCTTCAAACTCCAGGTCTATATCTTCAAAAGAAAATATTTTCTGATACTGTTTTACCAGAGCATTTTTTGGTTCCCTTAAAATTTTAATAAGCGCATCCCTGTCAAGCTCCTGGAGATGGGCAATAACAGGTACACGCCCTACAAATTCAGGAATAAGACCATACCTGATAAAATCCTCAGGTGACAGATGCTGTGCTATATCAACTTCCTCCAATTCTTTATGAGACTGGATGTTAGCACCAAAACCCATTGATTTATTTCCCAGCCTTGCCTGCACAATTTTATCAAGGCCTATAAAAGCCCCGCCAAGTATAAAAAGTATGTTCCTGGTATCTATGAGAAGAAATTCCTGGTGAGGATGCTTTCTGCCACCCTGAGGCGGCACATTTGCAGTTGTTCCTTCAATCATCTTTAAGAGTGCCTGCTGCACACCTTCACCAGAAACATCCCTTGTTATGGAAGGATTTTCCGATTTTCTTGAAACTTTATCTATCTCATCAATATAGATGATTCCTATTTCAGCTTTTTTAATATCCCCATCAGCATTCTGAATAAGCCTCAGGAGGATGTTTTCAACATCTTCACCAACATAGCCGGCTTCAGTTAATGAGGTTGCATCAGCAATGGCAAAGGGGACTCTAAGGAATCTTGCCAATGTCTGTGCAAGAAGTGTTTTTCCTGAGCCTGTGGGTCCTGCAAGGAGTATGTTGCTTTTTTCAAGCTCAACATCATTTTTGCTTAAATTCTTATTTGAGAAAATTCTTTTGTAATGATTGTAAACTGCTACAGCAAGGATTTTTTTGGCATCATCCTGCCCTATTACATACTGATCAAGAACCTCCTTTATATCACGAGGCCTGGGAAGGGAATCAAAGCCATTTTCAAATTCACTCCCTGCCTCCTCAACCAGAATTTCATTACAAAGATCTATACATTCATCGCAGATATAAACATCCGGGCCTGCAACGAGCTTTTTAACAATATCCTGACTTTTGCCACAAAAAGAGCACAAAAGTGAACTTTCCAGCTGATCCTTTTTTTTCACAGTCATGATTTCTCCTGGGCTTCCACTCTTTCAACAACCTTATCAATCAGCCCATAGGTAACAGCTTCCTGGGCAGTCATAAAATTATCACGGTCCATATCCTTTTCAATTAGTTCAACATCACGTCCTGTATGTTTTGCATATATTTCATTAAGAGTTCTTTTAACTTTGCCTATTTCCCTTGCATGTATTTCAATATCAGATGCCTGACCCTGAAAGCCTGCTGAAGGCTGATGAATCATAATTCTTGAATTAGGAAGGGCTGATCTCTTACCTGGTGCACCTGCCATAAGAAGCAAAGAACCCATTGAAGCAGCCTGACCTATACAGATTGTAGCCACATCTGCTTTGATATACTGCATTGTATCGTATATTGCAAGCCCTGAAGTTACAACTCCACCTGGGGAATTTATGTATAAAAATATATCTTTGTCCGGATCTTCAGCTTCAAGAAAAAGAAGCTGTGCTATTACAAGACTGGAAACATGATCCTGAATAGGCTCACCAAGAAAAATTATCCTGTCTTTTAAAAGTCTTGAAAAAATATCATAGGAGCGTTCGCCCCTGCTTGTCTGTTCTACAACTATAGGTACGAGACTCATTTATTACTACCTCAATTATTAAATTTCAGAAACGGATGGGAAAACACACATTACATTCAATGTTTATTAGTAGTTTTATCGGTCTTACTGTTAAATTAAATTGAATTTTAATCAATTAATTTAAAAAACGCTAATTCCCCATCTTTTTACGTGCAAATTCCTCAAGAGGAACCGGATTTAATTTGCTTATTACAGCATTTTCATATATAAAGTCCATGGTGCTTTCAAGACGTATATCATTTTCAAG
>JBBAGC010000200.1:0-4755 GCA_041655115.1 Spirochaetota bacterium
CTGGTACCACTAAAAGGCTCAGAAGCAGTAAGATGAAGGGAGGTGATTTCATCCATACCGGAAATTATTGCCCCTGTAGCAATCCTCGCACCTATGTCAGGAAGATCATTAACACTGTAATAAACCTCAAATCGGGTTTCACCCCAGCTGTTATGATAGAGATAATATATTTCATCAATCTGATTTGAATACTTGTGAAAAGGATTAATGATAATATAGCTCATAAGAGGGAAAGGTTCTCTAAGAAAATAACTATTCTTAAGATCCAGACTCTTAATGGAAAAATTTGCTATAAGTTCAGGGATTAAATCCCTTATATAATTAGGATCCATGTTATAAAAGCCCTGTTCTATTTCAAGACGGGTATAATTTTTCTGATACAGTCCATTAAGGCTAATCCATACTACAAGAGATAACAAATGAGGGCTTTTACGAATGAGAACTTTTTCAAGTTTGTTTCCATAAATAACACGCTTGTTAAGAAACCAGGTTTCATTGCCCTTAACATCCCTGATATAATCAAGGGATAAAAGTTTTTCAGGAGGATACTTTTTAAAATTAAGAGTATTATCAATCTTTTTATCTTCACTGCTAAAGTGAGAAAATATTTTTCTGTTAATACCTACAAGGGATTCCCTGTTTATAGATCCGGGATTTATCTCTCCCAAAGCATTAAGAATATTCTTATATCCTTTAAGAATAATTTTCTTGGTATTGTTCATCATTCTGTTTGTTGATTCAATATCCCATGCTTCAAAATTATCCACATGCTTAATAACATCATCATCCCAGGCCCATTTTTTTGTGTATAACCGCATTACCCTGCGAAGCTCCTCCTCGCCCTGCCCCTTTCCTGATGGTGATGAAAGACGGGGATTCACCTTAAGATAAAAACTCGTTTTTATAATATTAACAGAGGTTATGTCATTGCTATAGAGCCTGTAATAATCATAAACCTGATCAAACATAATGCAGTAGGCGTCTGTTTTAAGCTTTTCGCTTTCACCTGAATGAACATTCTTTTTAATAAGATTACTTATAAAAGGGTTAGCCTTATCATCATTTATATAGCGCTCCAAAAGCCCCAGCTTTATAAGAGACTTAAAAGGGTTTCCCAAAGATTTAATTATCTGGAAAAGAGCTGCAATTAAAAAATCAGTCCTATTAATTTGTGCAAGATTGCCCAGATCAATATAACCGTCTTTCATTCCTGAATCCTGCAAAACAGCCAGCCATCTTTTATATTTATCATCACCGCAATCTGCAGGAACAGCCCACCAGAAAGGAACTACATTGTTTATGATAATTGAACTTCTGTAAAACTCCTCTTTAAGCATCTGTCCAAGAGATGTGCCAGTAAGCCCGTATTCCTCGTCCTCATCAAAAATATTCATTTTTACCTGTTCAATATCATTAAGATAAAAATGAACTTCTCTGCCCCTGGTTTCCATTGCCCATTTTTCTATTAAACTGCATTTTCTTCTAAGAAGAGATATTGATTCACTATCCATGGATCTGAAATTACCACATAACCAGAAATCCAAATCCGAATCAGACGTAAATGCAATAGTACCAGCACTGCCTATAAGAGCAAAAAGCTTTATCACAGGTTCCACTTGAGGTAAACTATCCATAGAAAAGGAAGGGTGTGCCATTCTTATACCTGATGCAAGATTTGACGGAATACTATAATTATAAATGCCTGGTGGAGCAGAAAGCTCCTTCAGATACCCGGGAAATTCAGGAGCATTAACAACAAAAAGAAATGGAATATAATCAAAAAGATTTATATTTTCAGAATCACCCAATGCTAAACGAAGAGCATTAATCTTAATGCTGTTATATGCAGAAAACCTTTTTTTATTATCCTCAATAAAACCTGTTATTTCTTCAGGGCTTTGTTCTGTCATAATCTTCCAGCTAAACTGTGTTTACTTATGGAAAACCCACCTGTGGAATTACGATCATAAATATTTGAAACATAGTCCTGATATGTTTTAATAAGATCAACATTTATTGGACGTTTTAAAGTTTCCATTTTATTATTCTTAACTATTCGCACCTTTGGTTTTAAGGGATAAAGGCGATTCATCTCCTCTACAAAAGCAATCTCACCAGTACTGATTCTCACCAAATCACCAGGACCCATAAAACTTTCCCCTTTGTTTATAATAAAACCCAAAGCCCTTATAAAATCCCGTAAATCGGGCAAAAGAAAACTATAAATTGTTTTATAATCTGCATAAACCTTATTTACCATATAGCGCATTGCTTCCCTTGGGGTCATGGCTTCCTCTTCCGGCATGGGGCTGGTAAGTGTAACAAAAAAATCTACAAGCCCCAAAAGGCGCACCTCCCTTGGAACACTCCCCTGGTAATGACCCATACCAAATCCGTATGGATAGCCCTCACCATCAGCCTGCTCATGGTGAAGAAGAAGCATTCTTTTTTCCATATCATGAAGATTACGGTTCTTTTCAACAAACTTGTAACCCACATGAGGGTGGCTCTTTATAATATCAAACTCATCATCACTAAGCATAGCCTTATGGAGAATATCTTTTGAAACAGATGAAAAACCAATATCATGGAAAAGCCCCCCTACTCCCATGGCTGATTTCATTTCAGGTTTAAAATCAAGACGCGAACCCAGGATGGAAGCCATTATGGCAACATTCATGGAATGAAGATAATAAAACTCATCCATATCCTTAAGCTTGACAGTCATCTCAAAAATACCATCATCATTGCTGTCTGTTTCTGTTATAATTCTATCAACAATATCCCTGGATTTATCAATAGTCTTCTTTCCTATGCTTTCACTTGGTGAATGATTAAAGGTATTTCTTATCTCTTCCAGTACATCTTTAGCATGGTTATATGTTTCGTTTTTAAGTTCATCAGAAATTATAGATTTCTGGCCAATTTCCCTGGCCTGCTTTGCTTTTAAAGGATCAAAATAAAGGCGGGAAATACCCGATGCTTTCAAATGATTAAGAACACCCTCTGAAATAGAAGTATGCGCCTTTAAAACAAGGTTTTTATCCTCATCAAAAAGATCAAATCCAAAGCTATAACCAGGCTTGAGAAAATTTACCTCGGTAATTCCCTCAGTAGCTTTCTCTTTATCTGTTTTATTATCCGGGAAAGTCATATCTTCTCTCTATTATATTAAGAATAAGTACGAATAATCATAGTAAATTATTTCCCTAAGAAATGTCAATATCTTTAACCCTGGTACAACCTGAACATTAAGGAAAAAGATTTTCCTGAATATTCAGGCTATCATAAATTACATTAAAATATACTTTAAATACTGATTATTGCCTACTATATCAACTTATAAGTCCTTTAAAAATTATTTTTTCTCAATTATATCAATAAAAATCAAACAAAATTGACATCTTGGTATAATTATACTAAAAAAGTTTGACTAATGAACAGTTATTATGCTAAAATATTATGGTTTTATAATATTGACAATCAAAAGGAGGCAGCATGAGCAATAAGGAAGTTTATCTTGGCAGGCCATGGCTTAAACACTATGCCAAAGGAGTACCTGCAAATATTGATTATGAAAAAACTTGTGTTCACGAATTTCTTGCACAATCAGTTAAAAAATTTCCAGACCATACAGGGTTTATCTTTATGGGCTACAAAATTACCTATCGTGATTTTGACACAATGGTAAACAGAGTTGCAGGTTCATTATACGAAATGGGGATTAGGCAGGGTGATGTTGTTGCAATACTTCTTCCCAATATGATACAGACTGCTGCTGCCTATTACGCTGTGCTTAAGCTTGGGGGAATTGTGCAAATGAATAATCCCCTCTACACTGACAGGGAATTAGCCTATCAATTTAATGATTCAAAAGCCAAACTTCTTATTACACTTGATATTTTAGCTGAAAGAATGATTAAACTGAAAAATGAAACAACAGTGGAAAAAATAATTTATACATCAATAGGTGATTATTTACCTGGAATAAAAAAAGTTCTGTTTAATATTGCAGGCAAAAAAAAGGGAATGAAGGCAGATGTCCCTGCATCCAAAGATGTTTACAAGTGGCATGATATTGTAAAAGAAGATAAAGAGTTTAAAAAAGCAGATGTTAAAATTGATGATGTGGCAGTTTATCAATATACAGGTGGAACAACAGGCCTGGCAAAAGGGGCTGTGCTTACTCACAGAAATTTAAGCTCCATGGTGCAGATGTACAATGCCTGGTTTCCAGGATTTGAATCTGGCAAAGAGGTGGTAATATCTGCTCCTCCTATTTTCCACATATTAGGCATGTCAGCAGCCCTTAACTTTCCTGTTTTTAAGTCATGGACAGCTGTTATGATCCCCAAGCCCCAGGCTAAAGAACTTCTTGAAGCAACAAGAAAATACAGGCCCTCAATATGCTCCATGGTACCCACAATGTATGTAGGCATGCTTCAACATCCGGACTTAAAAAAAACAGACATGTCCTGCTACAAGGTTCTTTCATCAGGAGCATCCTCACTTCCTGTTGAGGTTATGAATCAGTTTCATGAGCTTACAGGTGCACATATAAACGAAGGATTTGGCATGACTGAAACTTCACCTCAAACACACCTTAATCCCTACGGGGGATTGCACAAGCCTGGAAGCATAGGGCTCCCCTACCCTGATACAGAAGTAAGAATTGTGGATCTGGAAACAGGAACAAAGGACGTAGCTGTTGGCGAAGAAGGAGAAATGATCTTTCGCGGGCCCCAGGTTACATCC
>JBBAGC010000201.1:0-4743 GCA_041655115.1 Spirochaetota bacterium
GAGATTAAATACAGCTTCTTTTAATTCATGCAGTTATGATAAAATTATTTCATCCATTGATACTTATGTTGCAGACATTCATATTACATGTACTAATACTTCTGAATTTTACGCAGGATTTGAAAAATTTGTTTCTTTTTCTTCTGTTTCACGGCTTTATAATATAATTGTTTATTGTGATGATCCCCTGGATGATGCAACTATTTTTAAAATTTTAGCATCACATGAAAAGGATAATTTTTACAGGCGTCTTCATGTTTTTAACAGATTTGCTGATGGCTCACATTTTCAGATATTTCAGGTTTTTTCAGATGTAAAATCTTTTTTACATCTGTATGAAACAGGTGATATTGTTAGACCTGTTTTTTCTGTAACAAGGGCTAATGTTAGCCAGCTTTCATGTATTGATCTATCATCTGCCTGTCTGCTAATTAACAGGGGAGTTTATCCAATTGTAAAGGATATACTTGTTAATAACTTTTATGATAACCCTCCACCTTTTTCCTTTGTAAATGAGGATGAGATGGAAGGTTTTTTTAAAGATGCAGGAATTTCCTATTCGTCATATCCCTATCCCTTTGGAATTATTGAAATGTAATATTTTTATAGCTCTGCTTCAATCTCTTCATTCATGAGTTTAATTGCATGAACTGCTGCTTTATCATAGCTCATATCCTTGTGTTTTTTCCATGCAAAGTTGATTGAACTTGATGCATTAATTCTGTGTATTCTGTAGTCAGGAAATTGCTTTAGTATTGCCATTACCTCTTTTATGCTTCCACCTTGAGTTCCCACACCAGGAATAAGATAGGGTATTTCCTTCCCGGAATTTATAAAAAGTGACGAAATTTTTTCAAGCTGTTCAGGGTATGTGGCGCCTACTACAGATCCTATGCCAGGGTGATACCACTGTAATAGTTTTTCAGCTATATACATATAAAATTCTTTATCAGCAATATTTATGTCCTGAATTTCTGTTGAGCTTTTATTTGATGTTTTTGTTAATATATAATATCCTTTATCTGGGTATCCTGAAATAAAGGGTTCAATTGAATCATAACCCAGGTATGGAGAAAGCGTTACTGCATCAGCTTTGAAAAAATCAAAAGCCTCTTTAGCATAGGCCTTTGCTGTTGTGCCAATGTCTCCCCGCTTAACATCAAGAATTACCGGGATATTTGCTTCTTTATAAATTTTTACTATCTTTTCAAGCGACTTTATCCCATCAATGCCGTATTGGGCATAAAACGCATAGTTTGGCTTTACTGCTCCAGGATAAATATTTTCTTTAACAATGGAGTTGAGAATATTTTCATAAAATTTAAATATAATTTCACCTGGACTGCCTTTAGTTTCAGGTATGTTTTCCAGCACAGGGTCAAGCCCCATGCACACTATGCTTGAGTATTTTTCAGCGCTTTTTTTCATCAGTTCAGGATAGTTCATCTGTTTTACCTTTAAGTATTTTTTTGTATATTTCATAGGAATCATCATCAAATAGTATAAATGTAGTTTTTATCATGTAATCTTCATTTTTCATAAAATCAATTACAGTATCAATAGCTATCCTGGCAGCTTCCTCTTTAGGATAGCCATAGACACCTGTTGATATTGCAGGGAAAGCAATTGATGAAAGATTTGCTTCCTTGGCAAGCATAAGGGAATTTATGTATGAGTTTTTTAATGTTTCTGCTTCATTGTTTTTTCCGCCCCTGTAAACAGGCCCTGGTGTGTGAATTATGTATTTTGCAGGCAGATTATATGCACCTGTAATTCTTGCTTCACCAGGATTGCAGCCTCCCAGCTTTTTGCATTCTTCAAGGAGTTCCGGTCCTGCTGCCCTGTGTATTGCGCCATCAACTCCGCCTCCGCCAAGAAGTTTGGGTGCTGCAGCATTTACAATTGCATCAGATTGTTCTTTTGTAATATCACCTTTTTTTATATGAATATAATCAATAATATTTTTCATTTTAAGATACCTTCCCACAGTCTGTGACTTTATTTGCAAGCAGTTCCATAGCATGAGGTATGGCTTTTTCAATAAACTCCAGGTTTTCCTTTACAGCCTTTGGGCTTCCTGGAAGGTTTATTATAAGACTATTTTTTCGAATCCCGGAAACTGCCCTTGAAAGCATTGCATGGGCAGTTATTTCTAATGATTTTTGCCTCATTGCCTCTGCAAAGCCAGGAGCTTCTTTTTCTATTACGGATTTTGTAGCCTCAGGGGTGTTGTCCCTTGCAGCAAAACCCGTGCCCCCTGTAGTAAGAATCAGGTTTATTCCCTTATCTGACATTTTTATTAAAGCTTCTTTAATATCCTCAATGTCATCAGACACAACCATTTCTTCAACAATCTGAAACCCCATCTTTTTAGCCCATGTTTTTATTACAGGGCCGGAAAGATCTTCTCTTTCACCTCTTGAGCATCTGTCGCTTACTGTTATAAAACCTGTGCTGGTCAATTTAAACCTCTTTAAGAAAAAAATTTTAAAATAGAATAATTAGATTAAAACCTGCTTGATTATTCTTCAATTCAAATTTATGAATATTGTAGAATAATTTTACAGGTTTAATAAGGTTTTTGGCAATTCAGGAGGTATTCAGGAGTTCTATGGTTTATGCAGTAATTCTTGCAGGTGGAAAGGGGTTAAGGCTTAATCCATCTGTTCCCAAGCAGCTCTTAACCCTGGATGGGCGATCTGTACTTCACTGGTCTGTTCATGCTTTTATTAATTCTACTGTTATAGATGGGGTGTTAATTGTCTGCGAAAAGGGAATTATGGATAGAGTCAAATCAGAGTTTCCACAGGATTTATATCCAGGCATCATAGCCTATGTTCAAGGTGGAAAGGAGAGGTATGATTCTTCTTTAAATGCTTTAAATGCTTTTAGTTTTAAGGATGATGATATTATTCTTTTTCATGATGCTGCGCGTCCTTTTGTAACAGAAAAAATTATTAATGATGTTGTTTTTGAAGCAAAGCGTACAGGTGCTGCAGGAACATATATTCCTGCTGTTGATACTGTTGCTTTTATTGCAGGCGGGATAGTTCAGGATATACCTGATAGACAAAAGCTTTTTTATGCTCAAACACCACAGGGATTTAAGTTTGATATTATCAATAAAGCACATAAAAAAGGCGCATCATCAACAGTTACTGATGATGTATCAATGGTTATGAGCCTTGGTTATAAAGTTGCAATGGTTCCTGGAGATGAGTTTAATTTTAAAATAACTACTGATTTTGATTTTTCAGTAGCCCGGTTTATTGCTCAAAGGATGAAAAGTGTTTCTGAAAAAGGGAGTTAATTGTCAAAGGCATAACCAGCTGAAAATACCAGATTTCCTGTATGGATAG
The DNA here is from genome assembly GCA_041655115.1 of Spirochaetota bacterium. Classification (GTDB taxonomy): domain Bacteria; phylum Spirochaetota; class UBA4802; order UBA4802; family UBA5550; genus JBBAGC01. The sequence continues at coordinate 3,360 of JBBAGC010000201.1, forward strand.
AACCAGTATTGCCACTAATGTATGTTTTGTTGTTATGAATCAGGTTATAGCCAGGGCTGAATTTTAAATTATAAACTGTCCATTCAATGCCACAGGATATGTAAAGACCGCCACTGAAGTATGCAACAAAGCTAAGGTCAGCCCCATAGGCCAGGCCATTTACATTCCGGTTCATGTTTCCACTATATCCATTTTCTTTAAGAAGGATTGCTGCAATTGGAGTAGCTGAATATTTGCCCACATAGTAGCCTAAAAAAGGTGAAAGGGTGATATCCCACATCTTTCTGTTTGTTAAGTGAAATGAGGGGCCTGCAGTCAGGACAAAGCTTTTAAAAATACTTTCATTCCAGTTTTTATAGTTTGATCCAAACAGGGTTCTTTGTACAATTGCAATATTTTTTATTCTGGTTTTAGCACCAATATAATCCAGGGGCATATATTCAAAATTTATTCCATAATCATATGACAGATGAGCTACAGTTAATTCCTTTGTTGTGCCTATGTCTGAAAAAGAATATTGTTCATCTTTTAAAAAATTTTTTTCATTGGAAAGCATATCTCCAAAAGGGATCCCTAATCCAACTACTGCTCCCAGGAATATCTGTCCCTTGTGAGCTCCTTCAGGGGGCTTGTCAAGTTCTTCAAATTTAGACCCTGAAGCAGGGGGTAGAGCAAATAAAATCAGAATTATGAATATTAATGTTTTTTTATATTTTATCATACACATAAAAACCGCGCCCGGTTTTTCTGCCCAGGTATCCTGATGCAACATATCGTTTTAACAAAGGGCATGGTCTGTACTTTGTATCTGAATAGCCTCTGATCATCTCTTCACCAATTGCAAGTACTATGTCAAGTCCTACCATGTCTGCTATTTCCAGAGGACCCATGTGGAGGTTAAGCCCTTTTTTTATTGTTTTATCTATTACTTCCGGCTTTGTTCCTCCTTCGTATAGAAGGAAAACAGCTTCATTGATCATTGGATAAAGAATTCTGTTAAGATAAAATCCGGGATAGTCCTTTGCTTCAACATAGTCTTTACCCATTTTTTTGAGAAAGGTTTTTGCCATTTCCACAGTTTCTCTGGTTGTAAGAAATCCTGGTACAATTTCCACCAGAGGAAGCACTCTTGCAGGGTTGAGAAAATGAAGGCCTATAACAGATTCAGGTCTTGTTACCACAGATGCTATTTCTGTAATTGATATTGATGATGTATTTGAGGCAAGCACTGTGCTTGGATTGCATACTTCATCCAGCTCATGGAAAACTTCTTTTTTAAGGTTTAAATCTTCAAAAACAGATTCCACAACCATGTCAACATCTGAAAGTTCTTCCATGTCTGTGATAATGCTTATTGAAGCCATTACTCTTTCACTATCCTTTT
>JBBAGC010000202.1:0-4743 GCA_041655115.1 Spirochaetota bacterium
CAGCACTTTTACAAGTTTAAGCAGATTTAAAATTTCCGATGAGCACCTTATAACAGACAGGCTGGTAAAAGAATCAATATCAAAGGCGTTTTTTGAAGGCAGATGTTTTACTTTTTACCCTAACCGGATGGTAATTGAAAACATCAGGAAAGGCGATCCTGTAGAAATGTTCCGTGAGGAATTTTTCGAAATGGCAGGAAGAATTCTTGACAGCTATACAGATAAAAACGGTACTTTCAGAGAAAAGCTCACAAGCGATACACACCTTTTTTCAAGAATAATAAATTCACTTGCAATTATCCATTTGGCAATTGCGGAAAATGGAAACCAATTAATTGAAACAAGAAGAATTACCCTTATAAAGGAGCTTCCAGGGCATCCCACCATTCATCATGTATCAAAAGAAACCACTGTTATTGCACACGTTGGCCAGGGGCCTGCCTGGGAAGAGATGGCAACAATATACCTGGGATTGAAAACCTTTGATTTGCTTAACAAAAAAAGAGGAGATCAGGATCTTCAAAAAGCTTTCAGGTTTCTTCTTGAAGTTGAGGAAAGAGCAATTGAAACAGGTTTTTCCCATTCAACTGTTTATGCTCCTGAATCGTTTATTCTCCTGAACCACCTTGTTGACAGTGTAATTGAATACTCAGGAAAAATGGATGAAAAATACCGGAGTAAACCTGGTATCATCAGAATTGAAAAATTCAGCCCTGAGCGAAAAGAAAAGATAATATCAATGCTTAACAGCCGCATCCCAGGAGACGAACTCAATTTTGATCATGACAAAAACATGGAAGCAATTAATGAACTGGAAAATTTTGCCAGACAATACAAAAGGGTGAATGATGCTGATTCGCTCAAAGAAGTAGTAAAAATACTGACTGCTGCTTCCGGGCATGATATTCATGAAGTGCGAAATAAAGCGAACATTCTGCTTGAAAGAATTTTTTCTCCAAAGGAATTTGATGCACCCCTTGCTGCTAAATTTATAAACATCAGACTGGGAGATAAATACAATTTCAGGTTCAGCCTTCCTGATCAGGAAGAAGGGAGCAATTATTTTCTGAGAATATACAAAAGCAATGTATCAAAAGTCTTTTACTCTGAACAGGATATTATATATGATGAAATAGAACTTAAAAAAAACAAAACCAGAACCTGGAGTGCTGAATATCTTTTCACCAGCTATGGGCATTATGACTTTACTGTTATTATCAGAAGCAGTGAATCCACAGACTGGCTTCCATTTAAAGAAACATCAGGAAGGGTAAATGTTCTCCCTGATGTTCGCGGCGAAATTATACTTGAAGTATTTGTAGATATTCACGGCCACACCAGAGCCTACTGGAGAAATAATGACAGCCACCCTGGCCTTGTCTACAATGAATTTGGCCAGGTAATAAGACTTGGCAACTTTGCAGATATAGAAGCTCATCTGGAGGATATTAAATCAAGATATCAGGTCACAGCAATTTACCTTCTGGGTGTACAGGAAAGAGGAACAAACAGAGAAAACTGGGCTCCTGAGGCAACATCCCCATCCCCCTTTTCTCCAATGAGTCTTACAAAAATAGAACCCTCCCTGGGAGGAGAAAAAGCGCTTAAATCGCTTATTGCAAAAGCCCATGCTCTTGGTATAAAAATCATAGTAGATGTGATTCCCCATCTTAACAGAAAAAGCAGAGAGCTCTCCCCTGAACACACAGTACTCACCTATGATCAGACAGGCAAGCTTGTGGAAAGATCATCAACAGATGGAAGATATGGCTCATGGGATGACGGGAAGCTCTTTAACTACAGAACTTTTGAGGTATGGGAATGGCTGTCCAATTCAATAACAGAGCTTATTGAAAAGTTTGATATAGATGGCATCAGATTTGACTCTGCCCATGCTGTGCCAATAATGATGAAAAGAAACAACTATCCCTTTGTTTATGGCAAACCAAGAAGTGATGAGGATATGCTCAAGGGAAATATAGTTGTAAATGACAGAGAGTATGGTCATTTTATTACAACCGGTTATTATGACTGCGAATGCAGGGACACAATTTCAGTGCCCCTTCATTATTACCTTATGCTTAATATTGAAAAGTCCATAAAAAAAATGGGACGGGATTTTTTCATAAACATAGCAGAGTGTTTCTGGGGACATGAAAAATATCTTACAAGAACAGGTCTTATACCTTATAACTCATCCCTTTTTAAAATATGTGAAAACATCACGCATGGCAAAACCGACGTAAGGGAAATATATCATATATATGACAACTATTTTCCCACTGTTCTTCCTGAAGGAACCGAGCTTTTGGGAATACTTGGAAACCATGATGAACGGCGCGCTCTTAACACCTTTGGACACAGAGGGTTAAGGGCTGCTGTTGCTCTTACTTCATTTATGAGCAACATAATTATGGACTTTGAAGGAAGTGCAGAAGGTGAAGGATGGAAGGTTTACCTGGATAATATTTATGTAAACTGGAACGATTTTGAAACAGCATCACACAGGAGCCTGGAATCATTTTACAGGGATCTTTACAGATTTCACAGAAGCAATAAAGGGGACAGCTTCTTGATATGGAGCAACAACAACATGGTTGCATCTGCTATTAAATTTACAAAAAAAAATATATGGATTGGGGCATTTAACTTTAGTGACTCCAATCAGAACATATCCCTTCAATTCGACAATCCCCGTCTCCCTATTAATGACAGAGATTCATTTATTCTCTCTGACCCCCTCTATTCGGAAATTACAGATAGTTATGCTTACTATACAGGAAAGGAGCTTAAAACATCCAGGATAAATACAATCGTACCTTTTACTGAGCGCGTAAAAATGCTTAAACTGACAAAAACAAATCGTAAAAAAAACTATACATCATTTTTCACAGATTCCTTTATTCGTTTTTGCGAATTGAGCAAAGTTGAAAACATTTCTTCCAATTTCGCTTTTTCTGAACTTGCAGCAAACAGCAAATCCTATGCGTCTTTAAAAAAATTTATTACTGCTAATATTGAAAGCAATACTAAGTTAAAAAATGACCAGGCTGAACTTGGCCTTAAAAGATCTCTTTACCACCTTTATAAAACAGGTGTGATTAATGGGGAAAAAGTAATCAACTATAGAGATCAGATGCTTCATGATAATACTTTCCTCTCCACTCTTTCTAAAAAATTAACTGACCATTACAAAAGTGGCACACTGGTTTTTATTTCTGCTGAAGCAGAACCTTTCACCAAGAGTGGCGGACTTGCAAATGTGGTATATGAGCTTCCCAGGGAACTGGCAAAGCTTGGAGAAAAAGTCTGTGTAATAACACCTAAGTACAGAAATGGAAACTTTAAAGAAAAACAGAAAATGGAAGAGGCCATTAAAAACTACGGGCTGGAGTATACAGAAACCAATGTTAAAATAAAAATAATGGACGCTGATTATGAAATAGGCGTGCACAAAGCTGATGTTGATGGTGTAACATACTATCTTCTGGATCACGGTGAATTTTTCAACGGATTATACTGGGGCATCACTTCTGAGGAAAAGCTTAAAAAACGCATAGCCTTTGCAAGGGCAGCGGCTGAAGTAATTTTAACCTTTTCAATTGATGCCAAATATACATTTACAAATGATGCCTTCCCAGGTATCTTCAACGGCATAGTGCGCTGTGATCCCTATTATGACAGCACACCTGTTTTTAGAAACTGCACTTTTATTCACATAATTCATAATGGAGGATGGCAATACTTTGATGCATACGCACGCTATGAAAATGGATTTGATCTTTTTAATCTTTTTAATCTTCCTTCATGGCAGGCGAAAAACTTCACTGACCCTACAGCAGAAGACAGATTAAACTGCATGGCAGCAGGAATCAATTTTGCAAGAAAATGCATTACAGTAAGCCCCTCCTATGCCAGGCAGATAGAGATTGCAAGCGATGGAATGGAACACATTCTCAATGATGTTGCTGGAATAAGCAATGCCATAGGATCGGATTTCAGGGAAAAAATTGAAACAAGAATGAGGAAAAGCGGTTTCTTTGAAACAAACTCCCCTGCTTTGTTGGAGCGGATAAAGGCAGATCCATCTCTCCATGAAAAAATAGAATTGAGATACCCGGAAATCCTTAAAGGAGAAAAGGCGATTCTTTCAATAAAAGATGAAGCCAAAAAAAACATAACCCTTAGGATGAGAAACAAACTTCTTCTCCAGATGGAAAGGCATCTGAACATTGACCCTGATGCAATACTGGTTACAATGATACACCGAATTTCTGAACAAAAGGGATTTCAGCTACTTCTTGAGGCATCTGAAGGAATATTTAAAAACCTGGAATATCAGGCTATAATAGGCGGAGGCATTTCAGCAGGTGACAACAGAGGTGAAACTATTGCTCATGGACTTTATTTATTGGGCAATTATTACCCTGACAAAGTCAATGTTTCCTTTGGCTTCCAGGACATAAGCACTCCTCTTTTAAGTTCAGATTACTTTTTAATGCCGTCAATGCACGAACCTGGCGGGATATCACAAATAGAGGCAATGGCAGCAGGGTGCCCTGTAATAGCCAGGGCAACAGGAGGATTAAGGGACACAGTTAAACCCATAATACACAATGGAGATTATATAGAAGGAAACGGCTTTTTATTTTCCGACTTTTCTTCCTGGGCTTTTTATGATGCAATGGAAAGGGCTGCGGATTTTTACAGAAAAACAGATGACAATGCCTTTTACAAGGTAAG
>JBBAGC010000203.1:0-4741 GCA_041655115.1 Spirochaetota bacterium
TTTTATATCATACCTTGTTTTTCCGCCATCAAAAATAAGCTGCTGCACTGACAGGCCGTATGAAAAAGAATCAGAATCCCTTTTTATCTGTGATTTTTCAGTTCTTGATTTGGACGCAGAAGCGCTTGCATCAATACCAGGGAACCATCCGCTCCTGCTAATGCCAATTGAGGCTTCAGCCTGGTTTATTTTTTCCTTTGCTGAAATCAAATCAGGGTGATTTTCCAATGTGATTTTGAGGCACTCCTCCCATGTTAAAGAAGTTTCAGCGTACAAACCAGATGCCATGAATATAAACAATATTAAATAAATTATTAAAAATAAAATTCCTTTCTTCACCTTAATACTCCCTCTTAATGTTACCTTATTCTGCTGATTTGAATTATTTTGAAAACAAAATATTCTTATTCAGTAATAATTTTAAAATATTTTTATAGCATAAAATGCCTTATTCTCCCTGCTGACAAAAACAGCAAGAACATATAATTATTAATTTAGACCCTGAATAAGGGTTAAATGGTTCCATTTTTTTTCATCAGGATTGAATTAAAAGGATTTTATAAAGATAATATGGACTGTTTTTGTATTTTTGGATGGAGAAAGTAAATGCAGGAATCACTAAACCCCTGGCGGAATTAAATTTATTCTTTAAAAAAATCTTTTCCCGCCGCCCTCTTATAGAGGGCTGATTAACTCATTTTGTAGTCTAACAATAGGAAGGCATAAATGTGAGGTGAAATTTGAAGGGATTATTTTAACAGGTTTAATGAATCATCAATAATAAGTTTATCATCAGAAGCTATTTTCATTTTTTTAAATGCTTCATCCCATCCTTCACGAACTTTACGGATTGGCTTAAGAATTATTTTATCTTTTTTTTCAGCCATCCATTTTAGCACATCTTCTATGACAGTATCAAGTTCAGCTTCAGCTTCTGATCTAGTCTCACCAAATGCAGATAATGATGGAAATTCTAATACCCTTGCAATATAGCAATTATCTTCCGGATACCATTCTGTTTTATAAGTATAGTAGTTTCCATTTTTCATTTTTTATAAACCTTTAATTTGCTTTAATTTTTCCAATGTTGCATTCACTTGCCTTTCCTGACCGATTAAATAAATCAGATTTTATTTGCAAAGCTAAAGTTTCACGACCTCAATTATTTTCTTTTGGTTTGATTTATATAAAACAATGCTTCATTTATATCTTTTGCTTTTGTAAAAATGAGTATATTGTGACCCCATGGTATTTGTATTATAATTTGTTGTAAAAACTGTTCCTCAGGTTGTTGGACAATTCATTTTTATAAAATAAAATATATTGTCGCAGCGAATATTGCTGATAGTATGCCATTGGTACCAAATTCTTGTATTAGAAGTTTATCCATTTTCTCGCCTTGGATTTATTAAAGCACCATGGATAAATAATATTATCTTCCATAAAAACTTGCACACAACACTTGTTTATGCAATCTTTATTGCATTCTATTTCCTATTTTTCTCTTAAGTTCATTATATTTTTTTGGATCTATATCACTCTTTCTTTCCTGTAACAATTTAGGAATATAGTTCATTGCACATTCTCCTGCATTCCATACTTGATTATTTTTTATTGAACATTCAATAATTTTATTAAGTTTTGATTTCTCTATATTTTTAAAGTATGGTTCCATTGTTTTTTTTGAAGTATTTGGACTGTAGTTTCATCAAGTATGTTTTTAAAGGAAATGGAACAGCTTTTATTTCGGTAAAAACCTGATTAGTGGCAGGTTTAGACCGGAATGAGCCAATAATATTTTTTTAAATTGCTTTATCAAGAATATTTATATTATTATTTTTATAATAGTAACTTATAATTTTTTTTATTTCTTTTGCAAAAGGTCTTATTCCAACCGGTGGAACAGAATTACCAATTTGACGTCTTACCTCAGTTATTGATCCAGTAAAAATAAAATCATCAGAATACCCAAATAATCTTGCTCTTTCACGATTTGTCAAAGGACGGGGTTCTTCATAATGATAACCCCATGTACCACCGCCACCGCCAGCAATTATTGTTGTAGACGGTTTATCGGGATGAAGACGACGATATACATGGCTAATCATTCCTTTTACATAATGAGGTGAATCTTTTGGTATATCTTGAAAATTTCCACCAGGAGGTATTAATTTAAGCTTCTCACGAGTGCTTTTTAATATATTTTGATGTTCATTATTATAAACTACTTTTTCAACATTTTTAAGAGCTTCTTTTGCAGTCATGTAATTATCTGATGAATAAGTCGGATTTGGAAAATTAAAATTAATATTTAAATCTTTTCTTATACCAATAATTAAAACTCTTTCTCTTAATTGGGGTGTCCCATAATCAGCAAAGTTAATTAATTTTACTGAAACATTATAACCATAAATACCTGTATCAGAAAAATCCTTAATGATTTGATTAATGGCTTGTCCATTATTCGCAGACAATAAGCCTTTAACATTTTCAGCAAGAAACACTAAAGGATTTTTTATACTCACTGCTTCAACAAGATACTTATAGAGATTTCCCCTTTCTGTGTTAACACCACCTCTTTTCCATATCATTGAAAAATCTTGGCATGGAAAGCCACCAATAATTACATCACAATCAGGGATTGTTTTAAGATTAACATTAGAAATATCACCTTCGACAATATAATTGCCAAAGTTTAATCGATAGGTATCACATGCGAATTTATTTATTTCATTAGCCCAAACAATTTTAAAACCCTCTTGTTTGAATCCTTTATCCATTCCACCGCATCCGGAAAATAATGATGCTACACGAATATTCATACAAAACTCCTAAACATAAGTTTAGTCATTTAATACGACATAAGAACAAACGTCAATAATAAAATTTTTTTAAATTATTTATTTAGAATTTTTTGCAAGTAAATTTTTTTTAAAACTATTTAAATATTTATCATTCCAGTTTAACAGAATATCCCAGTTATTTTTACATATTTTTATTTTTGTTTTTGAAATTGATTTACCAAAAATATCAAAACATCTTCCCGGTAAAAAGTATAAATCAAGAGTTTCTGTATCAACACCGATTATTAAATCAGTATCTTTTTCTGTATAAGAATATTCTTTAACACTACTTTTGTATTTTCGGTCAATTCCGCCTCTGCTTCCTGCGGATAATGAAAGATTTCCAGATATTGTTTTAACTTGAACTTTTAAAACCTTTGTCTGATTTTTTTTAAAATCAATAAAAGCAGTAACAAAAATATCATACGGTCCAGAAGATAAATCCACTGAACCAACCTCAAAACCTAATCGCATTAAAATAGCTTTAACAAACAATTCATGAGCATCACCCAAAGGTGCGTTGCTTTTCTTTGCAATTAAACCTGTTTTATCTTTATCCGTTAATTTATTCATAATTCAATTATCGGAATAAATAAATTACAAATAAATTAGAATTTTTAAAATAAGTCTTTTAAGAATCTTTTAATTTTCTACCTGACATTTCAAATTATTAATACTTGAAAAAATAAAAACCAAAGAAGTAACCACTATAAATTCAAAAAAATTAAAAAGCAGTCATTAAAGAGCCAAGACAAAAGAACTCAATAGGATATTAGAAAGAACAGCCCATGCATTGAATTAAAGAATTTATGAAAATTAACACTCCTGTTAAAAATATGGGAAAAATACTGAAAGATCAAAAATTAAAAATTGACAGTAAAGCAAATTAAAGGTATAATATTTATATTGCTAAAGAATTTCCGCTAATAGCGAGGCAATTTCAGCCAACAGATAATTTAATTTTTTATAATAATACAAAGTTTATTCAGAGGCTAAAATGAAAAATCTGGTAATAATCTTTCTGGCAATAGTTGCAGTTTCCTGTTCCTCGGTTTCCTATAAACCTCTCCCATATAAGGATCGCATCCTTGTGGCTGTGGGTGAAGTGGATAATCAAACAGGCAACCATCTGTTTGATTCAGTTGTTTCAGAGAGTACGGGTAATTATATACATCACTTTCACAAAACCCAGTGTTTCAGAGTTATTGAACGTCACAGGCTAAGCGAGCTTTTGAAAGAACATCGCCTGTCCATGACAGGCCTTATTGACCAGAGCCAGGGTAAACGTATAGGGAAAATTCTCGGTGTTGATGCCATCCTGTATCTTGCTCTCTCTTCTGCAAAGTATAACAAAAATGAACAAAAAGCCGGCAGTGCAATTTCTATTGAGGAAAAATTATCTATTACTGTTGATGCGCGCCTTGTTACTGTGGAAACAGGTGAAATCCTTGCATCAGCGGTTTTTACAACTGTTGAAGAAGCTAAAGTACAGGCAATTGGCAAAGGCCTTTCCAGAGGTGAGCCAATGGATCAGCTTAAAGCTGTCCGTGAAGTTGTGACAGTTAAAGCCCCAGAGTATATTGCAGATCAAATGGCTTCACAGGTATATAAGATGTCACTGGTAAAATGATACTCTGATAAAAAAAATATTTTTTATAATACTTATCTCATTCCAAAGCAAAAGGCATATAACCCTGTTTAGGAAATATACATAACAAAATCGAATCATTTTTTAAAATTCGCTCACGAATCTTATCTTTATCTTTAAATATCCAGTGAAATATTCTTCATTCAAATTATAAAATATTTAAAAACAAAAAATCCCTACAAAAATTATTATTGAAATTATTTATCCATACTACAATCTCAAACCAACAAGCACACAAAGGAATTAATTA
>JBBAGC010000204.1:0-4721 GCA_041655115.1 Spirochaetota bacterium
AGAAGCTCATTTTGATCAACGAGATCATTAAATAGATATTCAGAAGCATAGTGCTGACCAAATGCATCATTGCTAAAAAGTATGTTGTCATCAGTTAAGTAGCACATCATGCTGTCAGGCCAGTGGAGCATGGGTGCTTCAATAAAAATAAGCTCCTTGCTGCCCAGGCTCAGCTTGTCACCGGTTTTTACTACACGCAGATCCCAGTCTTTATTGTGATACATTCCTCTTATTGTTTTTACTCCATTTGCAGTGCAGTATATTGGCGTGTCAGGAATATGTTGCATAAGTTCAGGAAGGGCGCCACTGTGATCAACCTCAGCATGGTTGGAAATAATATAATCAATTTTTTTAAGATCTATTTCCTGTTTCAGATTTTCTACAAACTCCTTTGCATAGGGTTTCCATACTGTATCAATGAGAACGGTTTTTTCTTCTTTTACAAGATATGAATTATATGTTGAACCCTTGTGTGTTGAATATTCATCTCCATGAAACTTGCGTAAATCCCAGTCGGTTTTTCCAACCCAGTAAACATTGTTTTTTACATGTACCTTCATTTGTTCCTCCCTTGTATGGTGATATTTTTATTGATAATTAAAGGATTGAGGTTTTTAACTTTCAAGTATAATAAATAATATATCATTTATTATATAAAATTCAATCCCGATTAATGAATATTTCCTTATATATGAATAAAATATTAAAATAGATATTTTCACCTTGATCCAGGTCAAGAATATGGTTATAATAATTCTATAGCCTGGTTTATTTTAGATTTTTTTGGGAAAGATACATTGATAAAGAGAGTATAAGAGGGTAGGCAGATGGGGTCTGGGTGAGTGATCCTGTAATTCTAAATTGAGGTTTAAAAATGAGATTAGCTTTAATGATAGTAGATATGCAAAGATATTATCTTGAGGAGGAGTCAGATTATTGCCAATATTTTAATTCTCTTTATTCAGGATCATTGGTGTACATAAGGGAGCGCTGTGAAAAAACAGTTATACCAAATATCCAAAGGCTAAAACTTCAATTTTCAAAAAAAGGATTTCCTGTTATATACTTAAGACTTTGCAGCAAGGATAATAATCGGGAAGACCTTCATCGTTTTTTTCGAAAGTCATGGATGGAGGGAGTGGAGCATGGATATGATTCGGTTTATCCTATGGAAAATGATCCTATGTCTAATATTATTGATGAATTAGAACCCTCCACAAAGGACATTGTTATAAATAAAACCACATTCAGCCCTTTTTCTTTTACTTTAATTGAGGAAAAACTGAGCTCTCTTGGTATTAACACTATTGTTTTTACAGGGCTTGCAACAAGCCAGTGTGTGGAAACAACAGCAAGAGATGCTTCTGACAGGGGGTACACAGTTGTTCATATTCATGATGCACAGGCAGATTATGACCAGAACACACATGAGGCATCGCTTTTTTCTTCAAGAGGAGTATGTGGAGGAATTATACACAGCACTGAAGATTTAGTAGGCCTGATTAAAGACATGAGGGGATAATTAAATTATTTAAAAATTCTTATTATGCTGCTGTTTTTATCACTGCCATTAGCACCAGGTGAAACAGGTCTGTGTATAGGTTCTGATTGAAATCCAAGTTTGTAATCTGCATCTTCTATATTTTTTATGCTTTTCTGTGATGTGATAGCGTATCCGGAAGTGCTTACAAAGGAATATTTCAGATTGTTTCCTTTTAAAATTTGTTCAAGTTTAGGCAGGTCTTTTTTATGAATTGCACTTTCAATATAAGATTCCGTCATTCTTATTATTCTTCCATCTGCATCGCGTATGGAGGAAATAATTCTTTGCGTATCATTTTCCATAACATGCGTTTCAGAAATTCGATTACTTCCCTGATCAAAAAATATTTCATTGCTTAAAAAGGCAACCCCTGTTATTACCATAAATGAGGCTGCAATAGCAGGAATAGCTTTATACATAAACCTTCTTCTTTTTCGTGCCTGGTATAGGGCTAAGGTGTTGCTGCAAATGTCAGGGATAATTAATGCTTCGTTTTTTGCTTCATTAAGAAGGTGTATGCACTTACATAGTAATTCGTATTCATGTTTGCAATTTTCACATATTGCAATATGTCGTAGACAGGTTTGTTTTACCTCATCAGTAATTTCATCATCCAAAAGATCTGAAAGCTGGTCAAAGTTTAGATGTTGAAATGTCATATTAAGCCTCTTGCATGTAACCTGTTTTTAAGATATTCACGGCCTCTGTGTATCCGCACCTTTACATTGGAAAGCTTTATCCCAAGAATTTCAGCAATTTCATTATAGGACAGTCCTTCAATGTCTCTAAGTGTTAAAATCTCTCTGAAATCTTCAGGAAGTTTTCCTATTTCTTCTTTAAGTATCCTGAGAGAGTCTTCTGTTACTATTTTTTCTTCAGTATTTTCTCTGAAATCCTGAAGTTGAAATTCTATTTCTTCATCATCCCTGGTGTACTGGAGGGGAACAGTCCATTGTCTGCTTCTTTTCTTTCTGTAATTTTTACAATGATTCACCATTATACTGTAAAGCCAGGTTGAAAATTTTGATTCCTGCCTGAATGACGGTAAAGCTTCAAGTACAATAATGAAAATATCCTGAGTTAAATCCAGGGCTTCATCATAATTATTAAATTGATAATAAACATATTTGAATACCATATTCTGGTATTTATTAATTATATGAGAGTAAGCTTCTACTTCGCCATTAATTACTCTGTTTATTATTTCTATATCATCAATTTTTGACATAAAGCCCCTGTAAAGGTTACATAAAGTTAATAAAAAAGCCGGATTTTTTTGAATTTATAAAAAACCCTCCTGTTTCAGGAGAAAATCTTTTATGTTATTCAAAGATTATTTTAATGAACTTTCTTTTCCCAACTTTTAAAACACCTTCTTTTGTTTCCAGTTCCATATCTGGATCAGTAATTTTTTCGTTTTCAAAAGAAACTCCTCCACCGTTTATAAGCCTTCGCGCTTCGCTATTGGAAGAGGCAAGACCTGAGCCAGTGAGAAGTTTAACTATCCATATTCTGTTATCTTTAATATCCTCTCTGTTTACAAGGTATTCAGGAATTTCATCCGGCATTTCACGATTAACAAATATGCGGTTAAATTCTGCTTCTGCTGCTTCTGCTGTTTCATCATCATAAAATTGTGAACAGATGTTTTTTGCAAGATCTGCCTTTATATTTCTGGGGTGAATTGTTCCTGCAGTCAGGCCATCTTTCATTGCCTTGATTTTTTCAAAAGGAATATCAGTGACAAGCTCATAATAGAGAAACATAATTTCATCAGAAACAGACATTACCTTGCCGAATATTTCTCTTGGTGCTTCATCTATCCCTATATAGTTATTAAGTGATTTGCTCATTTTTTGAACACCGTCAAGCCCAACAAGGAGAGGCATTGTTAGTATTGACTGCGGTTCCTGGCCGTATTCCTTTTGTATATCCCTGCCTACAAGAAGGTTAAATTTCTGATCTGTTCCGCCTAATTCTATATCTGCCTTAAGTGCAACAGAGTCATAAGCCTGTATAAGCGGGTACATGAATTCAAGAACTGATATGGGTTTTCCTGATTTATATCTATTGGAAAAATCATCCCTTTCAAGCATTCTTGCCACATTATAGCGTGATGTGAGTTCAAGAACTGCAGCAAAATCCATGGGTGAACACCATTTTGAATTAAATTCAATAACAGTTTTTTCCGGGTCAAGAATTTTGAAAACCTGTTTTTTGTAGGTTTCTGCGTTTTCCAGAACCTCTTCTCTTGTAAGCCTTTTCCTGGCTTCTGATTTTCCAGAAGGATCTCCAATCATTCCAGTAAAATCGCCAATAAGGAAAACAACCCTGTGACCCATGTCCTGGAAGTGCTTCATTTTTCTTAGTAAAACAGTGTGTCCAAGGTGTATATCCGGAGCAGTTGGATCAAATCCGGCTTTTACAGTAAGGGGCTTGTTTTCTTTTTCAGATTTTTTAAGTTTTTCCCTGAATTCATCTTCAGGGATAATTTCTTCTGTGCCTCTTTTCAGAAGTTCAAAATTGTTTTTTATCATTGCCTTACCTGTTTAAATTTTAGTGTTCGCTTATGTCATCATCATCGTCAGGTTCATCTTTATTTCCCAGCAGATCGCTGAATTCAAAGTCAGGTCCAAATTCCTTAACATAATGGTACTGTGCAATAATGGCTATTAGCTCCTCTCTGGATTCTGCAGCTTCCTCTTCTGAATCAAAGCCTACAATTAAAGGATCTTCCATGCCTGTAAGAAACACCTCAAAGCCGGGCTTACCCTCTTCGTTTATTACACTTCCTACAGCAGTTATCTGGGGAACTACAATGGCTATACTTCCATAATCAACTATTGGTAACATCTATCTCTCCCGATTTAAAATCTGAGTATCTCTTTGCTATAAAAGAAAACTTGCCTGAGTGTATCAGGCAAATTATCACATTTAGGAAGAGAATTCAGAGCCGTCAAGTTTATATTAAACTAAATGTCTAATAAAAATCTTTTCCTGATCCAGTTTCCTTAGAGAGCCTGGAAAATTCTTTTAAAAGCTCCTTCTGTCTTGAGGTAAGCTTTTTGGGTACTTCAATATTTATTTTTACAAGCTGATCCCCTTTGCCATATGAGCCAAGATAGGGGATTCCATTTCCTTTTAGCCTGAATACCTGGCCATTTTCTGTTCCAGGTGG
>JBBAGC010000205.1:0-4717 GCA_041655115.1 Spirochaetota bacterium
TAATTGCACTTAACTACTCCTTACCCGAATTATTGCGTCTTGTGTTTCTTATAGGGCGATAAAACGATGTATTGCATCTAAGGAACTAAGTCTGAAGGAAAATTAAAAATCAAGCGGACTTTTAATTTTCCTTAAAGCACTATTTGAGACCTTAGTATAAATCATCGTTGTTTTTGTATGTTGATGCCCTAATAATTCCTGAATATACCGAATATCAGTTCCATTTTCTAACAGATGTGTAGCAAAACTATGCCTTAAAGAATGAACCGAAACCTCTTTGTTAATATTGGATTTAACAACTGCATTTTCAAATATTTTTTGAACTGATCTTATTGAAATATGGCTTCCAGGCTCCTGACCTGCAAATAGCCACTTATCAGGTCTGTACTTCCTGATATATTCTGCTAAAATTACTTTTAAATTTTCCGCAAGAAGAGTAATTCTGTCTTTTCTCCCTTTTGCGCTTTTAATATGAATAACATCACGATCAAAATCAATATCGCTCAGTTTCATCAAAGCTGCTTCACTTACACGAAGTCCCGCAGAATAAATTAACATCAATATAGTTCGATGTTTCAGATTTTTAGTATTTTTAAAAATAAGTTTTACATCTTCACGGCTTAGCACATGGGGAAGCTTTTTATCTTTTGATGGACGTTCAATCTGATCAGAAATTTTTATATTAAGAACTTTTAATCCATACAATTTTAATGCGCTGTGATAAAGATTTATGCTTGAGGCAGATACGCCATTGCTTATTTTATACAAAAGAAATCGCTTAATTTTGCTTTCAAAAGGTCCTGATTCATCATTTTCTAATGTGAGAAACTCCTTTAAACAAGAAGTGTAGTTTTTTATTGTTGATCTGCTATATTTAAGAAGTTTTAATTCATCGAGAAATAGCTTTAAATTAGAATCTATTAAACTCTCACCAACATTTTCTTTTTTTTCGACTATTTGATTATTAATAGGGCTATAGAAATATGCTATATCAAGAATTTTGTTAAGGTTTTCCTGCGTGGCTGGGAAGCTCCAAAACTTATAATCACTATGCCAAGAAAATCCGCTGATCTGTTTAAACTTAACTATTGCTGCCGCATTATATGCCACTTTAAGTGAAAACCGATCTTTTTGAAATGGTGAAATATAAATCTGCATAAATAACTGATTCATTTTTAAGTGTTGTTGTCAAGACAAAAATAGAGCATACATTTACCTTCACCACTGGAAAAAATGCGGGATTTAACATCTGTACCAGCTACAAACCACGCATCACAAATATCTGCTTGCAAGGGCCAACACTGCCTTATCAACAGAACCAAATTCTGCCTTTACCCTATCCCTTAAATTATCATAGGATGGATTTTTAGCATAATCTGCAAAAAAGCGAATATTACCAGTACGCCTTGCAACAATAAATGAATCCTGATCATCTTCATCCATAGCCAAAAATCTATCAAGAGGCTTCAAAATTTTATCTCTATCTTTTGGAAGGGTTCCATTGGAATCCTCTATAAGATTCATCATGTGATCACTCTGAATTGAGCTTGTAATACCCTCAAGTGCTGCAAGCATATTTCGCAGCTCCGTAACCTTATCTCTTTCACCCAAAGGAGTCCATTCTCCCTTTTCCATCATGGCAAAGAGCCCTGTTCCAGGAACAGGAGTTGTTGTACGTATCCTTATAAAATGCGGATTAATCGCATTAAGCACCCTTGCTGTTTCAATAGCATTTTCTTCTGTGTATTCAGATCCGCCAATTCCGGGCATATAATATTCTGAAAGCTCAAAACCTGCTTCCACTATTTTTTTCCCTGAGCTAATATGCTCCTCAGCAGTAACACCCTTGTTTATAAGCTTAAGCACAGCATCAGATCCAGACTCCATACCAATATGTATTCTGTTTAATCCAGCCTCCCTTATACGTTTAAGCTGTTCAGGTGTTTTTGCAACAATGCTCTTTGACCTGCTGTAGCAGGTAATTCTTTCAATTGAAGGAAATCTGCTTTTAATATGATTAAGTATTTCCACCATGTTATCCGGCTTCACAACCATGGCATCAGCATCCTGTAAAAAAAGACTTTTCATTCCATAATTCATCCAAAAAAGAATCTGCTGAATATAGGACCTGTCTGTTCCGGTTTCTAAAGATATTTCATTAATCTTTTTATCATCAATCATCCTGCCATTTCCACTACCTGCTACCTTATCATTGATAGCCATTGCAATATTGTACATTGAATCAATATCTTCCTTAATTTCATCAACGCTGCGCATGGAAAATTTTTCTCCCTTGTACACAGGGCAAAACTCACACTTATTCCAGGGACAGTTTCTGGTAACCCGCAAAAGAATGCTGTAAGCTTCACTGGGAGGCCTTATTGGCCCAAGTTCAAATTTATACATATCTATCCTTCATTTATTATTTTCTTATGTTATATCTATCTATTAAGATTTATATACAGCTCCTTTGTTTCAATTAAAAAACAGCTTTATTGCCATTATTAGTGTTTCAATTAAAAAATAATTTGACACAGCCTTAATATAAAAAAGTATCAGTATATAAATAGTATCTTTTGTTAAAGATATTTTCTGTAAAGCTCCCTAAATCCAAAGGAGATTTACAAGGCTATCATAACACATATAATAAAAAAATGCAGCACAGGAAAAAGAAATGGAAGACACAAAAAGCTTAATGCAAATCCGTATTGATAAAATTGAAGAGATAAAGCGGGATTTTAAAATCAATCCCTTTCCCTATAATTACGATGTAACAAATTACAGCAGCGACATAAAAGAAAACTTTGACAGCCTTTTTGAATCAGAGGAAAACCTCTCATTAGCAGGTCGTATAATGGCAATCAGAGCTATGGGTAAAGCATCCTTTTGCACCCTTCAGGATAAAGAAGGAAAAATCCAGCTATATATATCTGATAAAAACATAGGTGAACTTCACTATAATTTATTTAAAAAACTCGATTTAGGTGATATAATCGGAGTTAAAGGTACTGTAAAAAAAACAAAGGTGGGAGAAATCACTGTTTACATTACTGAGCTTACCCTTCTTGCAAAAAACATCCGCCCCCTCCCTGTGGTAAAAGAAAAGGATGGTGAAACATACGATCTTTTTGCTGATAAGGAATTGCGATACAGAAACAGACAGGTAGATCTTATTGTTACACCTGGAGTAATAGAAACATTTAAAAAGCGGATAGATATTATCAAAAGCATAAAAAAAATTCTTGATGAAAAACAGTTCCTTGAAGTAGAAACCCCCATTTTACAGCCTATTTATGGAGGAGCAGCAGCAGCGCCATTTACATCTCATCACAACGCACTTGATATAAACCTCTATTTGCGCATATCCCTTGAGCCCTATTTGAAGCGCCTTATAGTAGGCGGCTTTGAAAGAGTTTATGAAATAGGCAAATGCTTCCGCAATGAAGGTATAGATCGTACTCACAACCCTGAATTTACCATGCTTGAACTGTACCAGTCCTATGCTGACTATAAAGATATGATGCAGCTTGCTGAAGAGCTTATTGAAAAAACTGCACTTAAAATCAATGGAACCACCAAAATCAGCTTTAATGGCAAAAATATAGATCTTAAAACACCATGGAAAAGAATCAAGATGACAGATGCAATTAAAGAATACACCGGACTTGATGTAATGTCAATGAGTGATGATGAACTTGAAGATACTGTTAAAAAACATGGCGGTGAAATTAAAGGCGACTATATCCGCGGACTTGCCATTGATGAAATATTCCAGATCCTGGTTGAAGATAAGCTTATTGATCCTATATTTATTACACACCAGCCTGTTGAAACAACTCCCCTGTGCAAGCCTGACTTTGATGATGAGAGATTTCTTCAAAGATTTGAGCTTTTTATAAATGGCACAGAATTTGCCAATGCATACAGCGAATCCAATGACCCTGTATTTCAACGTAAAACCCTTTATGAACAATCACTTAGACGCGAGGTTGATGATGAAGCTCCACCTATGGACGAAAACTTTGTACAGGCCATTGAAGCTGGCATGCCGCCTACAGGAGGTATGGGAATAGGAATTGACAGGCTTGTAATGCTTTTAACCGGAGAAACCTCAATAAGAGACGTTCTTCTGTTTCCAACCATGAAACCGGAAGAACATTAATAATAATTATTCTTTTTTAAGCCTTTTAACCCCTGCCAGGAAATGACTCCTGGCAAGGTTCTTTAACCTGTCATAGGAAAGAGCTTTAATTAATCCAGGATTATCCATATACTCCTTTTTTTCAACAGCATCTGCCACATAGGAAACAAAATTCAAAGCTGCAATTCTATGAGGATTATCTGTACTATAGCCAAGATAGCTAAACATTACAGCAAGCCCCAAAAAGGGATTAGCGTATATTGTGCTGGAAAGTGCAAGCTCCTCTCCTGAGACCTGATCATTATAGTCAAAATGGTTATCCAGTATTTTATGTGTAAGCTCATGAATAACAAACATTCTCCATATCTCGCTTTTTATTGTTGAAAGAGATGAAGAGCCTGAAAATGCCTTTATAAGAGAAACTTTAATATCTTCATTTACTCTTGCCCCTACAAAGAACATTGATCGTATTTCCTGTCCTCTTAAAATATCCCTGGCAATTATATAATCGTTTTCAACCTCTTCAGGATTTATGTATATCATGTCATAATAAAAGGTTGAATTGCTTGTAGAAAA
>JBBAGC010000206.1:0-4676 GCA_041655115.1 Spirochaetota bacterium
TTCTCCCAAGGCAATTGAATTTGCCAATACCAGACCCATTGAAATTAAGGGGAAAGCAGAGCTTGTAGAGTTATTAAAAAAAATATAGACCTGTATGAATCATACAAAAAAAATATTGCATTCAGTTCCATTTCTAAAACACTTTAGTGCAGAAGAGCTAAGCAGCTTCTTTGCTTCAGGGCGGGTTGTTTCAATCCGTTCAGGTCAGCTTGTGGATGTGAAAAAAACCCAGTCATTGAATGTTGTCCTTAATGGTATTTTTGAAATAGAGTCTATAGGCAACAGGGATGTTGTTTACCTTTCACCAGGATCTTTTTTTGGTTCCATGCCTTTTACTGAAATAAAACGCAAGGGCAATATCAAGGCTCTTGTTTCCTCCACTCTTTTTATTATAACAGAAGAGGAAGTTTTTAGGTTTTTTATTCAATACAGCAAGGCTTTAAGGGGTTACATTAAAATTTTAGGCCGTACAGGTTTTGATGTTTCAAATGTTGGCAGGCAGTATTTTAACTCCAGAATGAAGGTTGTTTCTGTATTTAGCAGGGAGTCTGGTTCAGGCAAATCTTTTTTATCCTCCAGTCTGGGGCTTTCATTATCTCAAAATGACAAGACAATAATTCTTGATCTTTCCTATTCAGGGAAATCTGTGTTTGAATTTTTAGGTGCAGAGCTTACTGCTCCATTATCTGAAAAACAGGAAGTTGAAAGGGAAGCTGTTTCTTTGCTCCAGGACAGGCTTGCACATGTTAATGATAAGCTTGATTTGCTGAATGTGGCTTTTTCCTCCAGGGTTAAAATTGATGTTGAGATCATAGGCTATCTGCTTTTTATTTTGGCCAGGGAATACAGATATGTTATAGCAGATCTTTCTGGAAGCGATCCAGAGCTAAGGGATGAGATGTTTAAAAGGTCTGATATAATTTTTAATATTGCAGATAATAAAAAATCTTCCCATGATATGAATGTAATCTTTGATTCTTTGTTACAGGATGGGCAAAGGCTTTATTCTGTCAGGAACAACAGGTTTTCCAGCAGCACAGGTGAATTTTATGGAGGCCTGATCGTTGATAACTGTGAAGGCTATAATGACTTTTCAGATATTGAAAAGCTTCAAAGGTTTTCATTAGAGGAGTCAATTAAAAGTTTTAATAATATTATTGTTAAAAACACCAAAGCTCTGGTTGTTCAGTCTCTTGAGAAGGATTCAATATTTTTAACAGGCTTTCTCTATGAAATGAATAAAAGCGACAAGCATTTTGATTATTTATACACATCTTCGCAGAGCTATTTTTTAATTTCTTTTTTTCTCCTTTTGGGTAAAGATAACATGAAAGAGGGGATGAGGAAATTTTTTTCACGGGAGCAGATCAATCGTATATGCGATATAACTTTCCCTGAAAAACATGTGTTTAAAAATGATAAGCTTATAAAATACTGTGACGACCTGGCTGGGGGAAAACGAATTGAAATGTTTCAGTCCCTTCCTTTGTGCAGGCTTATGAATACAGGAGCAGGGGAACGCCTTTTCAGTTCAGGGGATTTATCAACCCTTATGGCAGCCAGCTTTGTTTCCAGTCCGCTTTTTGAGCCGGTTAAAATACATGGAGAATCTTATGTATCAGGCTTTCCTGAATTACAGGTGTCCGGGGCTCATGTTTTAAGGGGTGAGTCAGATGATATTACATATCTCTCAGTAAAAAACAGAGAAAATCTTTTGGTTGACAGCAATGTTTTAAAGCTTTATGCTTCATTTATCAATAGCAGATCTTTTGCAGATTCCGGTGTTTCAGGTGATGATATATACGCAGATAAAAATTTAATACTTGAAGTATCATCTGATGAGTTTAAATTTGACAGAATATTTAAAGAGACTCAGACATTAGCAGAGCCCATTATATCTAAAATTTAAACAGAATTGTTTGTCAGGAGGAACCCTTTGAGGTCCAGGAAAACAAATATGCTTCAACTTGTTGTGTTAATTTCAGGAGTTATATATATAATTATCGGGTTGATGCTTTATTTTTCTCCAATGTTTGTTTTGAATATTTTTGCAGAAAATGTGTCTGAAAACTGGCTTGATTTGGTAAAAGACCATGAGTTGATTGCACCTTTATATTATACTGTAATGGCATTTTCAGCTTTGCTTTTTTCATCAGGGATTCTTATGATTATGCCTCTTTTTGACCCTCTAAAATATAGAGGCATTGTGTATTTTAACGGGGTTCTTTTTCCTTTTATGGGGTCAATAGTTTTGATTAAAAACGGGCTTTTTACCAAGGCTAAAAAGCTTGGTGTTGCAGAAATTGCAGAAGGGGATTCTTTTCATACAGCGATAATTGTGCTTGGCTTTATTCTTCTTGCTGTTTTTATATTATGTCTTGTCACCTTGATTTTAACAGGTAAAGATGCGTCTAAAGGGAGAGAATAATTTTTTAATTGATTTCTTCTATATGATAAGTATTGATAGAGTTTATTGTTTCTGGATGTGTATTATGTTAATTGTTTTAACTGGGAATTATATTTAATATTAAATAAGGAAAACCGGAGTTGGAAAATGAATCTTAATTTAAAAAAATTAGAAAACACAGTAGTTATTTATCTTGAAGGCAGACTGGATGTTCATCTTTCTGCTGATATTGAAAAAAAGATAAATAAGCTCATTGAAAATGATCCAAAGAGCAATCTTCTTCTTAATCTGAAAGATGTAGAGTATATGAGTAGTTCAGGTTTAAGAATATTTGTATCCACAATGAGAATCCTCAAGGAGAACAATAGAAGGCTTGTGCTTTGCAATATGAATAATGCTGTTAAAAAGATTTTTGAAGTTGTAGAGCTTACTGATATGTTTGATATTTTTAACAGCGAAGATGAGGCATTAACTTTTATGAAATCCCTCTAATTGAGCAGGCTTTATTAAAACACAGAACAGTTAATATATTAAAAGCGGGGTTTTCTCTGGACTTTTCAGATAAAAAAATTTATTCTTCTATTGATGTTGAAAAAAGAAATTACCTTACCATGGAGGCAGAGAGGGGAGTTTCTAATTTTTTGCATTATCAGAAATTTCCTGACTTTAAGTATCCTTTATGGGTAAGTGATTCATCAGGGAGCTTTTCAAAAAATTTTCGTGCAGCTTCAGTCCCTTTTCTTTTGAACAACAGTTTCAGGCAATGGCTGGATTTTACAAATTATTTTTCAAATGATTCAATTTATGTAAACAGCTGTGGAATGATAAGCGGGCCAGGTGAGGCTCCCTGGTCTGTTGAATTTTATATCCTTAACAAGGACAAAGTATTTTACATAAATCAAAATAGATCCCGGATAAAAGGAGAAGTTGATGCCTTAAGCGGTGTTCCTGTTTTTACAGGAAATTTTGGAGATTTTTCCTTTGAAGAGATGATTACAGGCTCCAGAAGCAATATTGATGAGTCTATTGTAAAAGTTTCAGTTGACTTTAAAAACCCTCCTTTAGATTCAGTTTTTTTTATCGTAATCCGCCCATATAATAATACAGAAATTGGAAGTCTTTTTAGCCTCTGCTTTGAGGCTGCGGATCTTCTTGTGAAAATCAATGATAAAAAGCATTTAGCCCTTGCTAAAACACCTGATCTGTTTTTCACAGGTAATGCAGCAGATGGTGATATAAACTTTGCTAATCCCACCAAAGGGGCTGTTTACTGCAATGAGGGGATGGCTACTCTTGCTATGGGGTATAATATCAGCTCTGCTAAATTTAGTACAAGTATGAAAATTTCCCTGGATAAGGACGGGAATTTAGCTCCTGGAAAATTTAATTTTGAATCTGCTCTTGAGGAGTTTAAAAAATTTGCATCAATGAGATTAAAAAATGGTGCTGTTTTAACATCTCCAAATCAGGAAATTAACAGGCTTTTTAGTTTATCAGGACTTTCTCTTTTAAAGGGAACCAGCGATTTTAATTTTTCAACTGTTGAAAGTTACAGGGAAATTTTTTTTAATATTTATGCATTAAATATGGCTGGATTTGATAATGAATCTGCCAGGAAACTGAACAGCATGGCTTCCCATTTTAAATTTAATAAAAAAAAGGTTGAATTTGAAACAGCTGTTAAAGGAGCCTATCTGCTTAAATCTTACACTAACTATTATCTCTATAAAAGGGATATGGAGTTTTTGCAGAAAAATTTTCCTGTTCTAAAGGAGATTGGACATTATGTATACAGCTTTTGTACAGGAATACATTCAGTAAGCAGTATAGGGAAAACAACTCTCCCTTATATTTTTGTGAAAAAACCATGCAGCCATGACCTTATAATAATGGCCTCTGCAATGGTTGATATGTCTTATCTTTCAAGATGTATGGGGATTTTTGGCGATGAGATAAAATTTAAAAATGAAGCAGAAAGGCTTAATGCTGTGCTGCGCGATGATTTTAAAAATAAAACAGATAATGCACAGGCTTGTGAGCAGGATTATTTCGGGCTTCTGGCCTTGCCTGAAAAAACCTTGACAGCTATTAAAAATGATGAATACGATTCAATTCTTTCATCTGTTTATAACAATGCAAATTTCCCGATTTTTAATAGTATTATGGGTATTGATAATAATGCTTCTGCTATGCTCTTGTGCCAGCTCCTGGTTCTTAATAACTCCAGTTTTTCTGAATTCAGTAAATTATTTTTTTCCTTAATGTCACC
>JBBAGC010000207.1:0-4665 GCA_041655115.1 Spirochaetota bacterium
CTGCATTAACAAGAGCCATGATAGACTTCCCATTCTCAACCTCTCGCATATTATGCAGCCTTATAAAAGATGGAAGAGCTGAATTAATTTTCTCAGAAAACAGCTGCATTTCCTCCAGGCTTATATTTCTAAAAAGATTAGCTTCAACTATTTCACTTAAACTTTCAAATCCAAGGGGTAAAGGAAAACCTGTTGTTATTTTTTCCCTTTTATTAAATCCTCTGGAAAATGAAACAGGAAGCTCTGCTATACGAAAGGCTCTTTTAAGTACTTCAATAAAATCAAGGTGCGGAACCAGTCTGCCATCACCTGTCTTTGAAAAAAACATTCTCAAATTTTGCGATACTTCAAGTCTTCTTTCAAACTTTGCCATTGACTCATAATATTTTTCCATATCAGGAGTTTCATTATACCGGCTTACAGGCTGATGATAGTTTTTCACATCAAGACGCCTATCTTTCATTGCTTCAACTGCACGCTCACCACCTGTTTCAATGACCTGCCAGGGATATTTTAATGATTCGTCCCTCTTTTCTGTGAGCATTTCCCACTCCGGAAAAAACTCATCAAGATTTTTCTTCCATATATCAAAGGAAAAATATTCATTCCATGAATCAAACTTTGCACCATCAAGATAGGAATGATATATTACCTTGCCCAAGCGGGTATCCCCCCTTGCAATAAGCCCTTCAAGAAAGGAGGATTTTACATCATGATTTTTTATCTTCACAGAACGGGGAAGGGATGTTTTTATACGCTTTATTACATCGTAAAAATAATCCATGTCCATCATCTTATCCCACTGAAAAGGGGTGTGGGTTTTAGGCACAAAGGGGGAAACTGTAACATTGATCTCCTTCCTGCCCTTTCCTGAAACAGCAAGCACCTGTTTTATTAGTGCTACAATCTCACCAGCCTCATCCACATTTTCACATCCAGGCAAGCCTATCATAAAATAAAATTTTATTGTTCTCCAGCCTTTGTTAAATACAAAATTTACAATATCAAGCAGATCCTCTGTGCGCATCTTTTTATTGGATATGCTTCTAAGCTCCTCTGATGCAGATTCTACAGCAAAGGTAAGAGAGGTTTTTCGTATTTTTGAAATAAGCTCAATTATGGGAAGGGTATTTCGATCTACCTTTAAAGAAGGAAGCGAGACTGATGCTCCCCTTTCTGTAAGGGGTGGTATGATTTTATTCAAAAGCCCCACTAAATGCTTATAGTCACTCACTGAAAGAGCTGTTAATGTAACCTCATTGTAGCCAGTGCTATCAAGCTGTCTCAAGACCTCTGCTGCAACATCGCTATCTGCGCAGGGCCTGTATGGAAGATTATAATATCCTGCGTGACAAAACTTGCACAAATTAAAGCAGCCCCGTGCCACCTCCACAACAGCCCTTTCATTGGAGATCCTTATATTTGGCACAACAGGTTTTGTAGTGGTGTAATAGGGTCTGCTCTGTTTTCTCATCTTAACAACTGCTTTGTCATCCAGGCTCACACCTGTTCCATTATATATAAACCTGTAATTACCCGGTAAAAGCACTCCTTCAACAGCACTCATAAGCTTTAATATTTCATTTCTATTTTTTATGCCTTCCCTTTTACATGTAAGCAGAATTTTCAAAATTTCAGGGAAGGACTCCTCTCCATCTCCAATAACAAAGAGGTCAAAAAAATCAGCATAGGGAAAGGGGTTAGATACTGCCTCTCCTCCTGCAACAATTATAGGGTCATCATCTGCCCGCTTATCCCTTAAAAGGGGAACTCCACCAAGGTCGAGTATTTGCAGCACATTTGTTGCCAAAAGCTCATGGGACAGATTAAATCCTATTAAATCAAGCTCACTTAATGGAGTAAAGGTTTCGAGAGTATATAAAGGTATTTTCCTTTCTCTAAGCTCTTTTTCAAAGTCAGGTGCTACTGCAAAAACCCGCTCGCATGCAACTGAATCTATTGCAGTTGCCACATCATAAAGTATTCTTATTCCACTATTGGACATTGCCACTTCATACATATCAGGATAGGATATTGCACAGCGCACTTCAGGTTTAGCCTTAACAATTATATTAAGCTCATTTCCAATATAGCTTCCGGGCTTTTGCACTGTATGAACAAACCTGTTTATTGAATCTTTTATTTCCTTGTTATTCATTTTCCCTTATCGCTTCTGTTATTTTTATAAAATCAGTTAAACTGAGGTTTTCTCCTCTTAAACTGCTATTGATTGAAGATTTTTCAAAAACCCCTATCAAAAACTCCCTGGAAAAACTTAAATGTGGCGAATCAGTCAAAGACCTGAGCAAAGTTTTTCTCCGTCCCCAGAATGCCGACTTTACTATAAGATGAAAAAGCAGTTCATCCTTATGTTCAAGAACCCTTTTCTTTCTTCTTAAAGCTATAAAAGAAGATTTCACATCAGGTCTGGGATAAAAAGATTCTGCTGGCACATAAAAAAGATGCTCAATATTATAATAATAGGAAAGAGCAACTGTCATTGCTCCATAAGCCTTTGAACCGGGCTTTGCCACAAGCCTTTCTCCCATCTCCTTTTGCACCATTACATAAACATTTTCAGCTTTATATTTTTCCGCAATGGTAAATAAAATTTCAGAAGCACAATAGTATGGAAGATTTGATACAATTACAGAAAACCTGTCTTCATGATCCAGCTTCAAAAAGTCAGAATGAATTATCTCCACATTGTTTTTACCATTAAACAGATCAAGCAAATACCTGTAAAAACCGGAATCAATTTCAACAGCCCTGTATGATTTTGCCCGTTCTGCAAGTCCCCCTGAAATTGATCCCAGTCCAGGACCTATTTCAAGAATATCCTCGCCATCCGGCAAACAAACATCTACAATCCTGTTGATAATCTGATTGTTTATTAAAAAATTTTGACCCAGTTTTTTATTAGGTGCAAGGTTATATTTTTCCGATATTTCAAGTATGAGGGCCTTGTTCATGCCCTTGGTTCCCCCTATAGTATAACTGAAAAGTCAATTTACAACAAGCGGATTATGTATCAACCAGTATATAATTCCCTATGATAAAAAAAGAAAACCTTTCTCTATGTTTTAACCAATTATTTTAGTTGAAAAAATCACTATCTTATATATGCTTAGTTAGCATTATAATAAAGTTACAGGAATAATCAAAACCATATCCAGGAAGGTGTGATAAAGCATGAAAAATAATTTTGAAAATAACTCAGGTATAAAAGAAAAAACTTCTGGAAAAAGAGACTTTTCAATTAAAGTAAAAATCAGCCTGGGTATATGCCTTACCTTTCTTGTTGTTTCCATTATAAGTATAGTTACTTCAATAAATGATATTACAACCGTAGGTGGAGAAGGAGTGAGGCAGCATATAAGGGCAATAAGGGCTATGCAGCGTGCAGTTCTTGACCAGACAACCGAGCACTGGAACAGCGAACTTTTTTCAAGAAGCGCTGTTCAGGATGAAATAAAAAAAGGAAATTTCAAGGCAATCCCTATTATAGCCTCTTTTAAATCAGTAGAGGCAACAGCCAGGGAAACTATTTTTCAATTTCGCACTCCGGCTTTTGTGCCTCGAAACCAGGCTAATTTACCCACAGAAGATGAACTGGAAATTATTACCAGGCTAAGAGATGAAAACCTTGATGAATTTTTTCATGTGGATAAAAAAACCAAAATGCTCCAGTACTACAGCACCCTGAGATTTGAAGAGGGGTGCCTGCAGTGTCATGGTGACCCGGCAAATTCAATGAAATTCTGGGGAAACAGCGAAGGTCTTGATCCAACAGGGGTAAAAATGGAAGGTGAAAAAGTTGGCCATGTTGTTGGAGCAATTAAACTTACCTACAGCGTAGATGCCCTGTCCCCGCACATGTATAAGACAATAGTAAAAAACACCATAATTGACCTGGTAGTTCTTGTTATAGCAATAATAATTATAATCTCAATAATAAAAAGACAGCTGCGCCCGCTTGATGAAGTAGCGCTTGCTCTTGAAGAAATCAACAAGGGCGGAGGCGACCTTACTAAAAATATAGATGTTAAAACAAGAGATGAAGCTGGCTATGTTGCCTCTCTCTTTAACCAGCTTATTGAACAGCTCCGTGGTATTATTCAAACCATTATGAACACATCAAGCCACGTGTCATCATCATCACTTGAAATGACAAATGCCAGCGGAAGCCTTGCATCAGTTGCACAGGATCAGGCAGCTTCAATAGAGGAAACATCAGCAGCAATGGAGCAGATTAAAGCCACAATTGATTCTGTTTCAGAAACAGCCAGGTCCCAGGCTACAAAAGCCAGGGAAAGCAGTTCCTTGATGGAGTTTCTTTCTGAATCAATAAATACAATAAACAAAAATGCACAAATAGCAAGCCAGATGGCAGATGATACACATGAATATGCAATGGACGGTGAACAGGTTCTGGGCCAGACAGTTTCTGGAATGAAAGAGATAAATGAAAGCTCAGGCAGAATAAAAGATATAGTAACAATAATAAATGATATTTCTGACCAGATAAATCTTCTTTCCCTTAATGCCAGTATTGAAGCTGCCAGAGCTGGCGATCATGGCAAGGGTTTTGCTGTAGTTGCTGAGGAAATAGCAAAGCTGGCAGAACAAACAGCAGGAAGTACTGATGAAATAAACAAGCTTATC
>JBBAGC010000208.1:0-4659 GCA_041655115.1 Spirochaetota bacterium
TTATGAAAGCTAATTTCTGGAAATACATGTTTTACAATACTAAATGAGTTATTAGAATCACCAGATTATACTACTAATTTATCAAATAAGCTAAAAATTGAAAGTAGTGTGATTACCCATGCTTTAAAGAAATTAGAGAAAAATAATTTAGTTGATAGTTATAGGGAGAAGAAGTTAAAATATTATCAATTAAAAGATAAAGGTAAAATCCAAAAATTATTCAAAATTGTGGGAGATATTTCAAATGGAAGATCATAATAAATTTTTTAATAAAGACATCAAAGCAAAAACCTATAAAGGAATTTATGCTATGCATAAATATTGGGCAAAAAAACCATTTAATGTTATTTCTGAATATATTAATCATTTTACTAATGAGGGTGATGTTGTATTTGACCCCTTTTGTGGAAGTGGCGTAGTAATTACAGAATCATTAATGAATAATCGGAAAGCGATAGCTAATGACTTAAATCCAGTTTCTACTTTCATCACTGAAAAAACTACAAAACCTATTGATTTGAAACTATTAGATTTAGAATTTAAGAAATTAAAAAATGATGTAAAGCCATTGATAGATGAATTATATAAAATACATTGTCCTGAATGTGGGGAAGAAATAATTGTTACACATTCTATTTGGAAAGGCGAAACTCCTAAGACCATGTGGTTTGATTGTAAAAAATGTAATAAAAAACAAACTTTACCTGTTTCGGATGAATTTATTTCTAAAATGAATGAAGTT
This sequence comes from Spirochaetota bacterium, assembly GCA_041655115.1. GTDB lineage: Bacteria > Spirochaetota > UBA4802 > UBA4802 > UBA5550 > JBBAGC01. The sequence goes on from JBBAGC010000208.1 coordinate 743, forward strand.
AATTCAAGAGATATTCCCTATTGGTATCCTCAAAATAAAATGTTTGAAAACTCTAGAATAAACGTTAAGAAAAATCAGAAAGTTTCAGACTTATTTACTCACAGAAATTTATTGGCTGCTTCAATCATATTTAACAGGATAGAAAAAATTGAAGATAAAGAAATAAGAGAAATGATGAAATTTGTTTTTACTTCTGCTGTTCCTCAAATGACTAAATTAATGTTTGTAATTAAACGAAGAAGTAAAAATAATGGTGCTGAAAAAGAAGAATTAGGAAGTTGGGTTGCTGGATATTGGATGCCTGAGGATAGATTTGAATTACATGCTTTGAGATTTTTTGAAAACCGATATAAACGGATAAAAAAAGGAAAAGAAGATAGTAACAAAATCAAAATATACGAAGAAAATGAAAATGTTAAGTATTTTAATGAATCTGCAAAAAAATTAGATTCTATCGACGATAATTCTATTGATTATATCTTTACAGATCCTCCTTATGCTGATTATGTTCCATATTTTGAACAATCTCTTTTGTGGGCATCTTGGTTGAAAAAAGATATTGACTTTAAAGGTGAAATTGTGATAAGCAATAGTAAGGAGAGAGAAAAGAATAAAAAACAATATCTTACTGATATGGAAATTGCTTTTACAGAAATTGCAAAAAAACTTAAACCCAATAAATTTATGACAGTTACATTTAATAGTGTAAAACATGATATTTGGGATGGATTTTTAAGAGCATTGGAAAATTCCGGACTTAAACTTGTAAATATAAAATCAATTAGCACATCTGCTTGTTCTGTTGTTCAAGATTCAAGAGCAGGTGCTTTAAAGGGGGATTTATATTTAACTTTTCAAAAAACAGATGAAGAGCCAATCCTAAATAAAATAGGAAATATAGAAACTACCAGTAACAAAAATCAGAATAAAGTTATAGAAATTGTTAATAATTTTATTAAGGATAATGGGACTGCTTCTTATGATGAGATATTTTCTTATGTTATGCCCCAACTTATAAAAGAAAGATTAGTAACCAAAGAGAATGATTTAAGAGTAATACTTAAAAAGCATTGTGTTTTATCAAATAATAAATGGGGTCTTTAAATAATCAGCAAAAGACATTATTTGCATTTCAGTGAAAAAAATGGATTTAAAACAAGAATTTAAAAAATTAAAACGGAATTATGAAGATAATGATTTTGAGTCTATATTCCGACATGAAAAAGGTATCTATTTCCTTAAAATGCGTTCTATTTCAAGAACTGCCTTACTTAAGGATTTAGCAGAAAAGTTATCTATTGATATTGATGAACTTCAAAATAGTAAGCTCTTTGAGTTTATGTTCTGTCAAGATATTAAAGACGATGAAATTAATAAATTCATTAATGATCTTTATGAGTCTGAGAGAGAAGAAAGAAGAGATGGAGAAGAAAATCTTTATTCACAATTGTATAAACTGAAAGTGTTTGATTGGGGTGGTTTTTATCAAAATTCTGTTGAGAAAACTATTGTCAATAATTATGTAAAAAAGATAAAAGATTTTGATAGACTATGTAATGCTATTGAAGATGACATAAGCCCAAGATTAAAAGGTTACATTCTTTGTTCTTGGTATAATAATTGGACTTCAATTTTAATAGAAGATATGTTTAAAGATCATGAGACCATTTTACCAACAGTTGGACTCATAAAAAAAGTAGATTTCTTTTGGAAGGATTTTCCATTTGATTTGAAAGTTACTTATTTTCCAGAAGGATTTATGCAAATAAAGAGAAAAGAGAGAGAATTAAGACCTGAATTAACAGAATTAAAAAAGTTTGCAAGAGAACATGAAATATCTTTTGATAAGACAGCTAAAAGCAAAGAGATATTTACAGAACTTTTAACAAAAATTTCAGAAGATACTTCTGATGAAGCTAAAGAATTTATCAAGGATTTCAATAAAACTCGAAAAACAATTATTCAAGAAGCTATGAAAAATCCAGCAGAACTCATTAAATGGTTATATGAAGAACAAGGAGAAAGAAGATTTGATGCAGCTAATAGATTCTTTTTAATCTTGGTTGATTTAAGAAATCTTGAAGAGAGTTGGAAATTAAAAAGGAATCAAAAACTTCTCAAAGAAAAAATAAACGCTTATTTGAATAATAATAAAGATATTGATTTTGATAAGCTAAAACTTACTTTTAATTGGCTAGATAGAGAATACACAACTCATGCCGATACTTTGTTTGTGGTTGTAGAATAATTATATCGACCGTAGGGAGTGAAAATGTCCGAAGGACTAAAAGCCCCCTCTTAATAAATTTCTTTTACAAAGTAAAAGGCAATATGTGCGTAGCACCTGGACTCCCCCTCTTTTGCTTCTTTTTCTAAAAGAAGAATGATATTTAGACTAGTGAAAATTTAATTGCAACTAATCCTTGTTATATTCTCCCGTTAGGGATTGAGTTTTAGTGCAACGTCCCGAAGGGAAAACTCAAAGTCGTCGTGTGTATTGTTTTTTTCTGGGGTTGTTGCCGTTTCTAGATGTAATATATTTCTTACAAAATCGAAAGATTTAAATAGTAATATATTTTTTACATTATTATGATTCAAAAACACATAAATAAAAAAAATTCAGTTTGGAGATATGTCTTTGCAACAATCTTAATTATTGCAGGAATAATCTTATCTTATTTGAATATTGGAAATGAATTTTTGGGATTTTCCTCAGTTGGTTCATGGTTAATATATGTAGGTTTCATAATGTTGGCAATTGTAACATTGCAATTAATGTCCAATAAAAAGAGAATTGTAGATGAACGAATGCAGTTCGTAGCTACAAAAGCCGCAAGAATAACATTTATTGGAATAATATTATTTGCATTCGTAATAATGGTAATTGATGGAATAAAACCAATAAATATCGCTTATTCATATTTTATGAGTTATCTGATTTGTGGAATTGTTCTGCTATACTTAGTATCTTATAAGATTCTGCTAAGGTTCAATTAGAATGAAAAATCACATTGCAGAATTAAGGAAAAAAAGTAAGATAACTCAACAAAAATTGGCTGATAAAGTTAATGTTACAAGACAAACAATTATTTCCTTAGAATTTGGAAGATACAATCCTTCTTTGGAATTAGCTTACAAAATTACTAAAGCATTGAAACAGAAACATATAGAAAATGTTTTTGATTTGAAATCTATCAAGATTTAAGGCAACAACCCCTTTTAATAAATCTACACGACGATTGAATATAATCGCTGTTAAATGCGTCGGAGCGAAGCGGAGACCGAGGGTTAGTGCAACGGTCGGCGGAGCCGAAACCCGAAGAGTCAATAACTTGCCCGTCAATTGATTATAGAATTAATGAACTCTTTTTTAGAAGTATGAACCTTTATCTTATTCAAATAAAAATCACCACTTCCAATCAACCAAAAAATTTTATCAACTTCATAAGGTAATTTACCAATGGATTTAGAGAATTTGATTACATCCCTAAAAATCTGAAAATCATTGTTACCATTTGATAAATTAAGTCCTCTAAAAATATCAATAATATGGACATCTGGTTTTATGAATTCAGGATAACCATTTTCTTTAAGAAAATCACAAGATAAAGCAAATTGATAACCAAAAATTTCTTCTTTTAAAAGCAAGGGTAAAGCAATTCTTGTTTCTTCGTTGAAATAAAATACTTCAACAAATTTGTTGAATTCCTCAATATTTTTGAATCTTGAAACGAATAAAGCAATTGAAAGAATTGATTTACAAAATTGAACCCAATAGTTATGAGAATTATCTTTTAACATTCTGCCTGGTGGTGTATAATCACTTGATTTAATAGCATCAAAAAGTTTATCCCACGAATCATAATTCTCATTGACTTTTTGATAATCCCAATTAAAAACAAAAGAAGAAATTTTGT
>JBBAGC010000209.1:0-4654 GCA_041655115.1 Spirochaetota bacterium
ACTGGTATTTTTTTTCCAGGATCTGAACATATAAACTGATTTTTTAAAAGAGGAAAAAATGGATTATTCAAAAACCGTAAATCTTCCAGCAACTGATTTCCCAATGAGAGGGAACCTCCCTCAGAAAGAACCTGCAATGGCAGCAAAATGGCAGGATGACAAGATTTACGAAAGAATTATTAAAGCAAGGGAAGGGGCTCCTACCTATATTCTTCACGATGGCCCTCCATATGCCAATGGTCATTTGCACCTTGGCCATGCCTTGAACAAAATATTAAAGGATATGATTGTTAAACATAAAAGCATGATAGGTTTTAAATCCCTCTATGTGCCGGGCTGGGATTGTCACGGTCTTCCTATTGAGCACAATGTTTCAAAAGAGCTGGGCAAGACAAACAAGGATGCATCAAAAATTGAAATCAGAAAAAAATGCCGTGACTATGCTACAAAGTTTGTAAATATTCAGATGGATGAGTTTAAACGCCTGGGTGTTTTTGGGGATTATGATAATCCCTATCTTACAATGGAACAGAATTTTGAAGCCCGGATTGTTGAGGTTTTTGGCGAAATATTTGAAAAAGGATATATCTATAAACATAAAAAACCTATCTACTGGTGCCCTGCCTGTGTTACAGCACTTGCAGAAGCAGAGATAGTATATGATAATCACACATCATCATCAATCTATGTAAAGTTTAAGGTTGACCCGGATTCTGTTGCAATTGAAGGTGTGAACAGGGATAACCTTTACGTTGTTATATGGACAACAACTCCCTGGACCCTTCCTGCAAACCTGGGGCTTTCCTTTCATCCTGAGTTTAAATATTCTGTGTTTAAGTTTGGCGAAGAATACTATGTTCTTGCAAAGGAGCTCCTTGGAGAGATGGAAAAGGCAGCTGGCAAAGCTGAAATGGAAATCCCGATTACAAAGCAGCAGATAGAAGCTTTTACTGTTAATCATCCATTTATTGATAGAAAATCAAAGGTGGTTTTTGGTACACACGTAACTCTGGAACAGGGAACAGGTATTGTGCACACTGCTCCAGGTCATGGACACGATGACTATGTTGTGGGCATGCAAAACGGACTTGATGTTTTATGTCCTGTTGATGATAAGGGAAAATTTACTGATGAGTTTCCCTTAATGAAAGGGGTATTTGTCTTTGATGCCAATCCCATGGTAATAGATCTTTTAAAGGAAAAAAATGCCCTTGTTTATGAAAGCAAAATTGAACACTCCTATCCTCACTGCTGGAGATGCAAAAAGCCCCTTATTCACAGGGCAGCAGAGCAGTGGTTTTTTAGAATAGATCACGATGATATGAGGAAAAAAGGGCTTAAAGCTGTTGCCTCTACCCAGTGGATACCTTCCTGGGGGGAGGCCAGGTTTCGCAGCATGATTGAAACAAGGCCGGATTGGTGCCTTTCCAGACAAAGATCCTGGGGTGTGCCAATTCCCTCATTCAGGTGTGCAGATTGCGGTAATAACCTCATGTCCCCTGATACTATAAGGTATTTTGTAACAATCTGCAAGGAAAAGGGCCTTGATTCATGGTATGCAGATGATATCAAAGACCTTGTGCCACCTGGAACTATCTGCCCATGTGGCTCCTCCTCCTTTGAAAAGGAAGAGGATATTCTTGATGTATGGTTTGACTCTGGTGTGTCAAGCTTTGCTGTTCTTGAAAAATGGCCTGATCACAGATGGCCTGCTGACATGTATCTTGAAGGGAGTGACCAGCATAGGGGCTGGTTTCAATCCTCTTTCTGGCCTGCAATGGCTTTAAGGGGCAGGCCTCCATACGAATCAGTGCTTACACATGGCTTTATTCTTGATGAGAATGGAAAGGCTATGAGCAAGTCCATGGGAAATGTAATTCCTCCGGAAAAAATTATAAATCAGTTTGGTGCTGATATTTTAAGGCTTTGGGTTGCTTCTGAGGATTACAGAAATGATGTGAGTATTGGCATGACAAAGATGCAGCAGGTAGCTGATTCCTATAGGAGAATAAGGAATACCTTTAAATATATTATAGGAAATGTTGCTGATTTTAACTCTAATCAGAAGGTTGCCTATACTGATTTGCCTGATGTTGACAAATGGGTTTTACACAAGCTATATGTTCTTTCAAAAGGCGTTATTTCACACTATGAAAAATTTGAGTTTCACCAGGTTTATAGAAAGATTTTGAATTTTTGCGCAGTTGATCTTTCCGCCATTTATTTTGATGTTTCAAAGGATATTCTTTATGTGGAAGCAAAGGATTCGGAAATAAGGCGTGCAAACCTTACTGTTTTAAGTGAAATTTATAATACGCTTGTGAGGCTTTTAGCTCCGATTTTAAGCTTCACTACTGAAGAAATATGGATGTTTAACAATAATCCTGATTCAGTGCACATGGAAAAATATTATGAGCTTAAACCGGAGTATGACAATATTGAAGTTTTTAGTAAAATAAATGTTGTTGCTGATATTAAAAAGGATGTGCTCAAGTCTCTTGAAGTATTAAGAAAAGAAAAAGTTATTAGAACCTCTCTTGAGGCTGATGTAAAAATTTTTGTAAAAGATGACTCTGTTAAAAAAATACTTAAAGATATGGGTGATGATCTCAGGAGATTTTTTCAGGTGGCCAAGGTTGAATTTGCATCATCTGAACAGGGGCTTGTGGAGTATGATAATTCCTCAATTTCTTCGCAAAAAAGCAGCGGGAAAAAATGCGTAAGGTGCTGGAACTTCTTTGATGAATTGGGAAGCGATCCTGCGCATAAAGAGTTGTGTGACAGGTGTACAGGGATTGTTAAAAATTTATAAAGGGGATTTCATGCATGAAAAAGCATATTCTGCCAGGTGTTCTGGCAATTACAGTTCTTGGGCTTGATATAATTACAAAAATTATAGCAGTGAATTCCCTTGGTCATTACAGAAGTTTTGATTTTTTAAACGGTTTTTTGCGTTTAGAGCTTACATATAACCAGGGCGGTGTATTTGGGATAATGCAGGGATACCAGAATTTTTTTCTTATAGTTTCAATTGTGGTTTTGATTGTTATGGTGGCTTATTATTTTTATGAAAAGAATATGCCTGCTCTTTTCAGGTACTCCATGGCCCTTATTATAGGCGGTGCTTTGGGTAATATTATTGATAGGCTTATTCCTGCAAGACCCGGAGTTGTTGATTTTATATCAATGGGTGTAGATGGTGTTTACAGATGGCCTACATACAATGTTGCTGATTCTGCAATTGTCATAGGTGCAGTATTTCTTGTGATTGTTGTATTCAGGGAGGAAAAGAAACGCCTCGCTGATGAAAAAAATAAAAGTCAGTAGGTGTCAATAATTTCTATTGTCCCCTCAGCGGTTTTTTTATCATTGCTAAAAGCTTCTACTCTGAAAGTTCCTGCATTATAAAGAGGGAGATTAAAGCTTATAGATGGTTTTTCTCCTTCAATTTCAACTTTGAATGTGTTTATAACAGTTTCTACAGTACCGGATGTGTTAATTACTTTTATGCTAATGAGGCTGCTTTCCTCTGTTTCATTTTCCAAAATAACAGCTGTTAAATCGCCTGTGGTGAATTTTTTCCCGCAGGCAACGCCTTTGCCATTGTTATCAACACCCTCGCAAAACTGGATGCCTTCCTTTTTGGAACATCCTGTTATAATGAGTAGAAGTATAAGTAGAGCATATATGGCTTTCATTTGTGTATCCTGAATTAAATATTTTTAAATCAAGGAACCTTGAAGTTCCTCATCATCCTCTATTTCGCCAGTGTCGGATTTTACAGCAACTTTTCTGCTTGTAACTTTATTTGAAGAATCGCCTTTTTGGAGAATTTCAATTTTTCTTTCAGCCTCTTCCAGCTTTTCATGGCATATTCGTGCCAGTTTTATCCCTTTTTCAAATTCCTTGATGGAATCATCAAGTCCCAGCTCTCCATCTTCCAGACGTATGGCAATTTCTTCAAGCTCGCTTAAAGCTTTTTCAAAACTTGGTTTTACTGGTGTTTTTTTTTGCTTTTCCAATTATTCCTCCTTTGTGACCAGGTCTATTGTAGATGAAGCTCTTCCCTTATTAAAACGTATTTCAATTTTATCTCCAGCCTTGACATTATCAACACTTTTTATTACAGTACCTGAGGAATTTTCAACAATTGAGTATCCCCTTTTCATTATATTTAAAGGGGACATCTTTTCAATGCCCTGAATGGTAATCTGGAAAAGGTGCTGTTTTGATTTTATAAGATTTTTTTCAAGTCTGTAAATATCCGGTATTTGTAAAAGTTTTTCTTTTTTACCTGAGATGTTATTTTTCATAACAGATATAAGGCGGGTTTGAATGTCATCAAGAAGCATGGCTTTGCTGTTTATTAGATCAATGGGTGTGCGAAATATTTTTTTTGAAATCAAATTCTGGTAGCCTGTTTTGCTTTCATTTAATTTTTTTAAAAGGGCTCCTTCTATTCTTGTGTAATGATAGTTGATTTCATCAACAAGATCTGATTTTAAAGGCACTGCAATTTCAGCTGCTGCAGAAGGAGTTGGAGCAGCTGTATCAGCAGCATCATCTGATAAGGGATGGTCTATCTGATGGCCCACAGCTGATATTATGGGAACCTTTGAGTTGTAAAATGCGCGCACCACAACTTCTTCATTAA
>JBBAGC010000210.1:0-4641 GCA_041655115.1 Spirochaetota bacterium
ATCCCCTGGTGGAGTTTCCATATATTTTTTTGATCTTTCAAGATAAATTTCCGATGGCCCATCATCAGGATAAACCTTAAGGGCTTCTTCAAAAAAACTTACTGCTTCTTCCCACTTCCTCTGCTTGTATGAGGCAAGTCCAAGGTTATAAAGCCTTAAAAGCTCTTTTTTCTCCTTTGTTATCATAAACACCTCTGCATTAAAAAACAGCAAAAACCGGAAGTTAAAATTAACATTATCTGAAAATACAAATCAGTATTTTCTATCAACAATAAAAGATATCAGCTCTTTAATGCCATTTTTGTAAACAGAATCAGGAAAAATATCCAATCGTTTTTTAGCGCTTGCAGCATACTCTGCAGCAATAGAAAAAGAATAATCAATAGCTCCTGAATCAGCCACTATTTTTTTAACCTGAGGCCAGGAAGCATCATTTGGATTTTTTGCAAACCTTGATATTTCCTCTTTATGATCCTCCTGTCCCTTTGTAAGCACATAAATAAAAGGAAGGGTTATTTTCCCATCTTTAAAATCATTTCCAGCATCTTTCCCTGTAACTGAACTATCGCTGAAATCAAGAGTATCATCAACAATCTGAAAAGCATAGCCAAGCTCTAAACCAAGATTATACATTGCTTCACTTTCTGATTCAGTACAGCCTCCTTTTATTGCTCCCACATACGAGCTGGCAGCCATAAGTCGCCCGGTTTTCTTTTCTATTATGCTATAATAACGCTCTTCTGTTATTCTGCTGATATTCGAATACTCTATCTGATAAAGTTCACCCATTACCATTTCATTTGTTGATTCAGATAATATGTTCAATACACGATTATCCCCATCCCTTATTGCAATATTCACAGCCAGACCATAAAGATAATCACCAGCAAGAACAGCAACCTTGTCACCAAATTTACCAGGAACAGAAATATCGCCTCTGCGCATAAAAGATTTATCAATAATATCATCATGTATCAATGATGCACCATGAATTATTTCAATAGCAGCAGCAAGATTAATAATTTCATCGCTAATTACAGATCCTTTTAGCCCTGCTCCAAATAATAAAAGTGAGGCTCTTATTTTTTTGCCTCCCTTTATAAATAGATGAAAGGCGCTATCATCTATAATCGGGATTCCTGTATGAATATGAGACCTGATGCTTTCATCAACCTTTGCAAGTTCATCTGCAATAGGATTCAAAATTTTTTTTATATTATCACTCATTCTTTTTTATCAATCAAAAGTTGACATACACTCCCGCCTGGATTCAAAAATCTCAAAGACCTTGTCAAGCATGGTGGTTTGAAAAAGCTTTATAAGATTGTCACTTGCAATAATAAGCTTAATATCGCCATCCTTATCCTTGATTTTACGCTTAATTGCTACCAGAACACCAAGAGCGGAACTGCATATATGTTTCACATCTATCATATCTATGCAAATCTTGACCCTTCCATCATCAAGACATTCATTAAGAATAGTTTCAAGTTCCTCAGATTCATTTTGATCTATACGCCCATCAAGAACTATCATTTCATAATTATCATAAGAATTTCTTTCCATTTTTAGCTCCGTATTATTTATTAATACAATATAATTTTATATACAAAGAATTAAACGCTATCAGGTTTCCGAATGTCTGAACGGGCAATAGCGCAGGTAAAAACCTTCTTTGCACCGGCATTCTTAAGGCATCTGGCACATTCATTAAGAGTAGCACCAGTAGTAAAAACATCGTCAATAATCAATATATTTTTATCAGTAATTCTACTATTTGCCCTTATTTCATATCTGTCAATCACATTTATAAACCTTTCAGTATAATTAAGATCACGCTGCACACCGGACTTGCTTCTTTCATTAAGCAGATTCTCCACAGGTTTACCCCATTCATCTGCTATTGATTCTGCAAATAACCTTGATTGATTATAGCCTCTCTTTTTAATTTTATCTTTAAGCATAGGTACAAATGTAATTAAATCAATTTCAGACTTTATCTCATCTAACTTCTCCTTTAAAAAAGGAGCTAAGGCTTTGCAAACCTTTTTCCTGCCCCTGAATTTTAAAGCATGAATAGCATCCATAACAGTTTTTTTATATTCAAAAACAATAATATTTTTTTCCGGATAAAACTCCCTGTCCTCACATATAGTACAGTGCCCCTCTGTCATAATACCACAGCACAAAGGACAACCATCATTTAAAGTTTCAAAGGATGCTGAACAGCTTTTACATATATTGCTATCACTTGATAATACAAAATTTCCACAGGAAACACAAAAACAGGGAAACAAAATATCAGCTAAAATTAAAATCATGGAATTACCCTTTTCTGTAATTTGTTGGATCAGGAATATCTGCATTGATAAATCCCTTGCGTCTAAGTACACAGCTGTCACAGCTTCCACAGGGAAAGCCCTCTATGGAAGGATCATAGCAGCTGTGAGTTAAAGAATAATCAACCCCAAGCCTGGTGCCCTCTTTTATTATCTCGGATTTTGTCATGTTAATAATAGGAGTATGAATATTAAAACCCCGCCCCTCTATGCCTGCTTTTGTACCTTTATTAGCCATGGCTTCAAAAGCATCAAAAAAATCAGCTCTGCAATCAGGATAACCGCTGTAATCAACAGAGTTTGCACCTATAAAAATATCAAATGCCCCTATTGATTCAGCATAGGCTAATGCGTATGAAAGAAAAATAATGTTTCTTGCAGGCACATAGGTGTCCGGTATTTCCTGATCTTTAATCTCTCTGTTCTTAGGTACATCCATTCCCAAAGAACCGGTAAGCGCTGATCGAAAAATCGCTGTTGGAATTTCAACTTTAACATGATTTTTAATTTTAAAAAAATCAACCAGCCTTTCAGAAAATTGTACTTCAATTTCGTGTTTCTGCCCATAAAAAAAAGTTAAAGCAGATAATTCAAAACCCATATTTATGGCTATTGCAGCTGTTGTAGCAGAATCAAGGCCACCGCTTAATAGTATTATCCCTTTTTTCACAACTATATTTCCTGAAATAAATTATTTGTTTTATCTTTTAATAAAGTCCAATTTTAAGCTGCATCAAGTCAATTATAAAAATACTTTCTTTTTTATCTTTTATTATTTATACGAATTAACCTGTTATTTTTTTGTTTTTTTTATATAATACTTGAGACATTTCCAATAATTATTTTGATTGACTCACAGGCAATGCTGCTGATACATAACTATATATTATAGGCAGATTATATGATTCAGAATAATCAGCTTCCCTTTAAATCATAGCTTTTTGATTATACATAATTTCTGGAGATTTGTAATGATAGATACAAAAATGCTTGAAATCCTTGCATGCCCAGCCTGCAAAGGTGATGTTGAATATAATATGCGGGATGAAAAGATAATCTGCATAGGCTGCGGCTTAAAATACCCTGTAAAAGATGGAATACCAGTAATGCTGGTTGATGAAGCAGAAAAACCTGAGTAAAACACTTATTTTTATGCTTTTAAAAACACACTCTAATTATTGAAAATACATCAATATAATAATTTATAATTCAAGAAGGTTAAAAATGCGCAAATCAGGAAATCCTTTTATAAAATTTACCGGCTATTTGTTAATAGGCTTTTTTTTGCTTATAATAATACTCTCTTTTGGTATGCCAGATATGGGTCTAAACTGCGGAGGCATGGATCCTGGAACAATTGCTATTGTAAATGGGGAAAAAATTCACACTCTGGAGTATTTGAGATACAGAGATACAAAATTCAGCCAGTTTAAAAATCAGAACATGGACAGCTTTATTCTGGATAACTTTGTCCTTGAAATTTTACTACTTCAGGAAGCACAAAAAACCGGAATAAAAGTTACTGAAAACCAGATTTCCCGTTATATTACCAACTCTCCTGATTTTAAAAATCCTCAAACCGGCCAGTATGATCCCAAACATTTTCAGATGGTGCTAAATAACAACAGGCTGAACTTTGATGAATTCAACAAGCTGCTTACAAAGGATATGACTATTTCCGATTTTCGTTTTTTGGTTTCCACTGGAGCAGCAGTTCCATCAGAAGATATTGAAGCAAAAAATCTTGTGGAAAATTCCAAAATACGAATAAAATATGCTCATCTCACACCTGAACAGATTAAAAAGAATTATTCAAAGGACATTTCTGTAACAGAAGAAGAGATTGATAATGAAATTAAAAACAAAAACGTAACCATTACTGATCCGGAAACTGACAGGGTAAGAATAAAAAATGAACTATTGGATCAAAAACTTGAAGCAGTTAAAGAAAAAATTGCCTCACAAATAGACAACTCTGCTCAAAAAGGTGCCTCTTTTTCAAATACCTCTTCAATTTTAAAAGGCAAAATATTTTTCAGTGAACCATTTAAAATAGGTGAAAAAATCAAACCTCTTAATGATGAAGAAAGTACAGTAAGCAGCATTGAAAATTCTAAAATTTTTATAAACAACATCATGACAATGCCACTTAATTCATCTTCTCCTGTAATTTCGAGCAATACAGGGCTTTACATCTTTACCCCAATTGAAAGGTCAATTCAAAAGAAAACCAGAGACACTGAAACAAATGAAAAAACCAGGAACGATCTTGCCTATGATTCCATAAACATGATAACACATA
>JBBAGC010000211.1:0-4633 GCA_041655115.1 Spirochaetota bacterium
CGGGCCTGTTTGTGGCAGCAACATAATCAAGATCAGAAAATTCAACATCAGCCTCCTTTAGTGCAGAATCTATGAGGCTGTTAATAACTTCAAGGTGAGCCCTGGATGCTATTTCAGGGACTACACCTGAGTATTCTTCGTGCAGATCAATCTGGCTAAAAATTTTATTGGCTAAAATTACTTTCCCATCTGCTACTATTGCAGCTGAGGTTTCATCGCATGAACTTTCAAGACCAAGGCCTATTACAGGTTTTTTCATGGACGTCATATTTACAAACTTAATCTTTCAATAGCCTTATTAAGCTGATTGTCAAATTCAAGATCATAGGGGAGGCTTTTGTGATATTTCTGGATCTCTCTTTTAAGAATGTAATCAGCTGTACTGGATGAAAGGTTTATGCTGTTATTTGACAGAACTTTTTTAAACTCATTACGGGTTGTGCTGTTATATTCAGTTTTTGAATCAACAAAATTGTCCAATAGTTTCATCTTTCCTATTAGCTTAAGGGCTTCGTTTTCGCTTTCAGGAATCTCAAAGTATTTGACTTCAAAGTTGGGTGTAATTCCTTTTTTGTGAATCAGCTCACCTGATGGGGTGTAGTATTTGGCAATAGTAATAGCAACATTTACATTTTTATCAAGACCATATGTTTTTTGTACAGAGGCCTTGCCAAATGTTTTTTCTCCTATAAGTTCAGCCCGTTTATTGTCGCGTAAGGCTCCGCTTAAAATTTCCGATGCAGAAGCACTTCCCCTGTTCACAAGTACCACAGTTTTACCTGAATAAAAAACAGGATCTTTTGCTTTAAAAACTGACTCTGATTCATTTTCTGTTCGTCCCTTTGTTGAAACAATTACAAGGTCTTTATCCAGGAAAAAATCCGATATTTCAACTGCTGAACTTAAAAGTCCTCCTGGATTAAAGCGGAGATCTATAATAAGGCTATTAATTTTTTTATCATTAAAATATTGAAGTGCCTGCTTTACATCAGAGGTGGTTTCTGCTCCAAAAGTTTTTATTTTTAAATAGCCTGCATTGCTTTCTTTAATAACAGAATATTCAACACTGTCTATTTTTATGGGTGCTCTTTCAATTGAGTATGTAATATCTTCATCATAATTTTCCCTGCGGATAGTAATATTTACCTTTGTGCCAGGAAGCCCCTTAATCTTTTTAATTATTTCAGAAAAATCCTTATCCCTTACAGGTTCATCATTGACTCTGGTTATAATATCGCCTGCTTCAATTCCTTCTTTCATTGCAGGAGAGTTTTCTATGGGAGATACAACAATAAAATCTCCATCCCTTACTGTAACCTCAACACCTATGCCAACAAATTTTCCTGTTGTCATTTCATTGAGTTCAGAGGATGCATCCTCATCGAGAAACCGTGTATAAGGATCATCAAGGGAGTTAAGCATTCCTTTTATTGCGCCATAAAATAGATTTTTGTTTTCGGACTTGTCTACAAATTCAGTTGTAACAATCTGATAAACCTGATGAAAATAATCCAGGTATTTATGTGCAGGCTCATTGGCACCTGCTATAATTGTAAAATTTATTCCAATGAATATGCCCATTGCAAAGGCTATAATAAGAATGTGCGGTTTTCTTTCAGAATTTTTTTTAGGCATTTTGTACTCCAGATTTAATGGTCTTTAACAGGAAATATTTTATAAAAAATATCCTTCGTGTTTGTTTAGAGATTGATATATCTATATTTTGTTAAATGCTATTTATAATAAGGTATTAAAATGTTACTTTCTGTTACCATTCAAGTCAATAATTATGCCTTAGTGGGAATTTTTTTACTATTTTTCAGGAAATATTTCAGCAAAGTCTGTAAGTATGCGTGCTGTCATTCCCCAGATTGAAATCCCCTGCCAGTCATAGTAATAAATTAGAATTTCTTTGTCTTTATGCAGAACTTTATCGCATTTGGTATATTCTTTATTTTGAAAAAGGGCTAAGGGTACTTCAAGTATGGTATCAATTTCATCTGCGCTTAAATTATAATCAACAGGATAATCCGTTGTTCCAGCGTAAACATGGACTTCAAATCCAGCTATGGAAATGTAATCGTCAAATTCACCAAGAATTTGTATTTTTTCAGGAGGTACTCCAATCTCTTCATGGGTTTCTCTTAAAGCTGTAAATAAAAAATCTTTGTCTGTGCTGTCAAAGCCCCCGCCAGGGAGTGAAACCTGTCCTTTGTGTGTGGACACTGAATTTGTTCTTAATGTAAGAATAACATGGGGAGAATTATTTTTGTTTATCAGCAGTATTAAAACAGATGCTTTTCTGTATTCAGGGAAAACACAACACTGTTTTTCTCTTTTTTGCAGATTTTTTTTTATTTCCTGAGCAAAAAGATTGAAATCAGAATCTGAACTAAAAATAATATCTTTATGTTTTATCTTTTTGTTCATAGTACTTTACCTTGTTTTCAGATAGCTTTTAAAAAGCTATAAGTAATAGCACAGGGGTGTTTTTTAACTGTCAAGAAGTATTAAATAAGATTTGATTTCTGCATAATTCTTGACTAAATGAGTAAGTGTTAGTATTTAAATTAAAAAAAAGAAATTCAGGGAAGTGTTTATTAAGAAGGGTTTCTGCCCGAATTTTATGTTATTATTGCGTCATTTTTTATTTTGGGATGCAGTCCTGATTTTGTTGTCTGCTTGCTATTATTAAGATAATGGCATTTTGGGAAAATATATGGAAATAGAAAAATGCTATAGTATTCTTCAGGTTAAACAGGGCTCCTCTAATGAGGAGATTACCCGTTCATTCAGAGCCATGGCTTTAAAGTATCATCCTGACAAAAACCCGCAGCGTAAAGACTGGGCCAATGAGCAGATGACAACCCTGAACATGGCCTATTCCACACTCATGGGCTTTAGGTTTAAACAGGAAAATGAGGAGCCTCGCAGCAACGAATCAGCGTCACAAAAGTCAGAGCCTGCAAGAGAGAAAAGGCGCAGCAAGGATGAGAGAGTTTTCCGTGATGAACTTTACGGGCTGCAGGATGAGGCAAGAAGAGAGTATTTAATCAACGGCTTTATCCGTGCCAGGGAATCTGCCAAGGATGGAATGTACAGATATTTTCAATATGGTCTTTTTAATTTTCACAGGCGTGAAGAGAGAAAGTATGTAAAGATATATAATGACATGGTACTTCTTTTGAGAAGAAATTATCATGGTATAAAAAAATTAAGCTCAATGACAGATGACGCTGAGCTTATTGAGCACTTTGATGTTTTTAGCAGAATGATATTTAATTTTTACAGGGCTTCAGAATGCCTTAACCTTATTGATTCCTATAAGGATATTTATGAGGTTGAATCCTACAGGATTTATAAAAAGGGTGATGAGTATCTTCATCTTTCACATAAAGAGATCTTCTTTGACAGGCATAACAGGGGATATTTTATAAGAGAGAAAACTGTTCCTCCGCTTCTTGATGCAGAGGAGCTTTTTAAAAGGAATTTAAAGCTTTATTCTGAATCATCCTGGGCTGTTGAGACTCAAATTAAACTGGAATATGCTTTATCATTAAAGGCATATATAATGCTTTTTTTTACAGAGGAATAATATTTTTGCTTATGATTAATGATTCTACCGGATCCCCAATATATGCAGAAATTGATCTTGCTGCTTTTAGGCACAACATGGATGCAGTTGTTAAACTTGTTAAGGGGCGCAGTCAAATAATGGCTGTGGTCAAGGCTGATGCTTATGGTCATGGAGCCTTTGTTATTGCATCTGAAGCATTAAAGTGTGGCGCTGAATATTTAGCTGTTGCCAGGCTTAATGAGGCTGTTGATTTAAGAAAGAGAGGAATTGATGCAGATATTTTAATCTTTGGTCAAAGTCTCTCTGTATATGTTAGAGAATATATAGAATATAATTTACATGTATCTGTTCATTCTTTGAATGCTGCAGAGTTGCTTTCTTCTGAGGCTGTAAAGCTTGGCGCTTTTATTCCTGTTCATATAAAGGTTGATACAGGCATGGGACGTATTGGCATAGTAGATGATGCTGCAAAATCTGCTGATTTAATAAGGAGAATAGGTGAGCTAAAAGGAGTTGAGGTAAGGGGGGTTTATTCTCATTTTGCAAATGCAGATTGCGCTGATAAGTCTCATGCCAAATTGCAGCTTGGTAAATTTCTTGAAATAAGGGAAAAGGTTATACCCTGTTTTAGCAAGATGCCTCTTTTTCATATAGCAAATAGCGCAGCTGTTATGGAGCTTCCCGAATCTCACCTTGATATTGTGAGACCCGGAATTATGCTATATGGTTTGTACCCTTCATCTGAAATGGACAGGGAGAAAACAATTCTTAAACCGGTTATGTCTTTAAAAACGCAGATAAGTCAGGTTAAAAAAGTTAATGCAGGATTTCCTGTTAGCTATGGCAGCACATATATAACAGAAAGAGAGAGTATTATTGCCACAGTTCCTGCAGGGTATGGAGATGGCTATAGCAGGCTTTTGTCCGGCATGGGTGAAATGATGGTTAAGGGAAAGCGTGCTTCTGTTACAGGAAGGGTATGCATGGATCTTGCCATGCTTGATGTTTCTCATATTCCAGGAGTTTGTGAAGGGGATGAGGTGGTTCTTTTAGGAG
>JBBAGC010000212.1:0-4618 GCA_041655115.1 Spirochaetota bacterium
GTATGTCAAAGTCTGTTTCTAGAGTTTTTGATAAAGCTGAAATTTTCTATAAAAAAGAAGTAAGTATTACAGAATTTCCTGAGATTACAAGTTTAGGTGTTGATTTAAAAAGATTTGATTTTGCGATAAAGACAAACGTAAAAACTTATTTGATAGAAACAAACTTTTATAATGGTGGTGGATCTAAACTCAATGAAGTTGCACGGGCTTATTCAGATGTTGCTCCCAAAATAAATCAATATGCAAATTTTGAATTTGTTTGGATTACAGATGGACAAGGGTGGTTATCAGCAAAAAACAAGTTAGAAGAAGCATTTTCAATTATTCCCAGTGTATATAATCTTACAGTATTAAATTCCTTTATTAAAAAAATAAAAATTGAAAATGTAATTGATGAATGGTGAAAGAATTATTACAAAAAACGAATTTAGCTACTGCATATATGTTTGGAAATCTTTTGAAAGGACTTGAAGAACATAAAGATATTTACAGAATAGTTGCCGTAGTTGCACACAATAAAAGATAATATGCTTGTACCTTTTTTTCAATCCAAAGATAAAGCTTTTACACTCTTAAAAGGCGATTGTATTGAACTTCTCAATCAATTAGATTTTAAGTTTGATATGATTTTTGCTGATCCACCTTATTTTTTGTCAAATGATGGAATTTCTGTCCAAAGTGGTAAAATGGTTAGTGTAAATAAAGGAGAGTGGGATCGCTCTAACGGATTTGAAAAGGATAATGAGTTTAATTTAAATTGGTTGAAAGTTTGTAAAGAGCATTTAACTGAAAATGGAACTATTTGGATAAGCGGAACATTTCATAATATTTTCTCAGTTGCACAAATGCTTACTGAATTGGAATATAAAATTTTGAATTGTATTACTTGGGCAAAGACAAATCCACCTCCTAATCTTTCCTGTCGATATTTTACACACTCTACAGAATTTATTATTTGGGCTCGGAAAAATAAAAAATCTTCTCATTACTATAATTATAAATTAATGAAAAGTATAAATGGTGGAAAACAAATGAAAGATGTTTGGAATCTACCTGCAATTGCACCATGGGAAAAATCTTGTGGGAAACACCCTACACAAAAGCCATTAGCTCTACTTACTCGAATAATACTGGCATCTACAGAAAAAAACGCTTGGATTTTAGATCCATTTACTGGTAGTAGCACAACTGGTATAGCAGCTAATTTAATAAATAGAAAATTTCTTGGAATAGACAAAGAAGAAGAGTTTTTAACTATCTCTAAAAACAGAAAACTTGAAATTGATAATACTCAAATACTTGAAACATATAGAAAAAAACTAGTTGGTTTTGATGATAAAAATCAATTGGAATTGTTTCTGGCAAAAGAGCCAAATGTTGAATATGAAAGGTTTATAAATTTTGAATGAAAATTAGCCAGCCTTTATATCACAATTAAGTGAAACTAATGCAATACTTGATTACTTTACTGATTTTGGAAAGATTAAATTCAATATCATTATTTTCAGTGTAAGTAAATTTTTTGTCATATTTACTTCAGATTAACAAATAATCACATCTTATAAACTAAATTCAGCTACAGCTTTTTAATATTGACAAAATTTTTATTTCGAGTTATTAATATATTAGACTCTTATAACTAATTTTTACGGATGTGAATGGAGATGGATAAAAAGGACAGGGCTGTGCTGGATCAGTTTGCTGCTGCTGTGAGAATAGATTTCCCCGAAGCTGAGATATGGGCTTTTGGTTCCAGAACTAGAGGGGTCGCATCTGAATATTCTGATCTTGATGTTTGCATTGTTGTGGATAATTATAATGAAGCGGCTGATAAAAAAATAATGGAAGTTGCATGGGAAATAGGCTTTAATAATGATATTGTGATCTCCACAGTGGCATATTCAAAAGAGCAATTCAGAAACGGAGCCTTGTCCAGCAGCCCTTTTGTAAAATCAATATTGGCTCAGGGAATAGCTGCTTGAATAGCCATCAAAAAGAGTTGTTCAAGCACAATAATTATTTCTGATTCTCATTCCAGATTATTGGATAAGGTTTACTTACCCGATAAATTCCCCAAAGACAGATTTTCTTCTTCTGTCATTCCTGCGAATGCAGGAATCCCATACCCTTAATTCTTTCAGGAGATTCCGGCACTCCGCTTTGCTACAGCCGGAATGACAGGTTGCTCGCCCCCTAAATCTTTCAAAATGGGACTTGATAAATTTCTGTTCACATTTGTACTTGAATCTTACCCCCTAAATTCCTCAAAGACAGATTCTCTTCTTCTGTCATTCCTGCGAATGCAGGAATCCCATACAACAGATTCTCTCTACGAGATTCCGGTAGTGCAGCCACGATGGCTGCCTGCAAGTACAAAACAAGTTAATAGCCCTCTACAAGGGGACGGCGGAAAAGAATTCCTTAGAGAAAAAATTTCATTCCGCCGGGGGTTGATGTGTATGGAAAATAATTATTCTATTTCTTAAAAAGCTGTTTTGCTGATTCAAGCAGATCAGGCGGAAGTACAACCACCTTGCTGTTTGCTGAATCGCCTAATTTTATAAGACCCCTTACATATTCTTGTCCAAGAAGATATGTTACTGGATCTCCATTATCAGCTTTCAGGGATTCTGAAACAACTTTTATTGCATTGGATTCGGCAAGAGCAAGCCTCTCTCTTGCTTCTGCATCGCGCTCTGCTGATTCTTTTCGAGCTTCAGCTGCAAGTATCTGCGCCCGCTTGATACCTTCAGCTTCAAGTTCAGCAGCTTCTTTTTTAGCCTCAGCTTCAAGGATACGTGCCCTTTTTTCACGCTCGGCTTTCATCTGGAGAGTCATGGCATTAACAATGTCATTGGGTGGCTGAATATCCTTTATTTCAACTCGCGTAATTTTTGTACCCCAGGCATCAGTTGCTTCATCAAGAGTAACAAGTAGTTCTGCGTTTATTTTTTCACGCGAAGAAAGCGACTCATCAAGTGTCATTTTCCCCAGGATTGATCGAATGTTGGTCTGGGCAAGGTTTTGTATGGCATAATGTAAATTTTGTATTCCATAATAAGCCTTGTATGTATCCATAATTTTAAAATAGACTATTCCATCCACTTCAAGAGAGGCATTGTCGCTTGTAATTGTGCCCTGTTTGGGAAGGTCAAGCACGCTTTCTCTTGTATCTATTCTAATAGCGACTTTGGAGAATATTGGATTGATAAGATTAAGTCCTGGATTAAGAGTTGTGGAATACTTCCCGAATCTTTCAACAAGCCAGTTTTCTGCCTGTGGAACTATACGAACCCCTTTCATTATGAGAATAATAACAAAGAGACCTATTGCAATAACAAAATAAGCCATAAAAACCTCCGGTAATTTTAGATGTGTTTTACAATCAGCTTTATTCCACTTGCACCAAGAACAACAATTTCCTCACCAGGTTCAATAACCTCTGCTGATTCGGCCTGCCATTTTTTGATTCCGTGAAATAGAGTATAAAGCTCAACCTCACCAGGTATTCCTGGCTTTATCTGCGATAAAGCCTTGCCCTGAATATTTTGAAGGGTTACGTCGTGTGATGAATCAATTACACTGCTTTGAAATCTTTTTTTCAGGAAAACCAGCCATATGCCAAGCATTGATAAAGAAGCAAGAAAGAAAAAAATCCACTGCCACTCTGCATTTCCTGCTGGTAAAATCTTCAGGTAAACAAAAACAGCTGTTAAAATCCCGCCAGCTCCAAACCAGAAAATTATAAATCCGGGTATGACAATTTCCAGAGCTATAAGAATAACGCCGATTGCCAGCCAGGTAATTGGTGCAAAAGCCATTTTTAGATCTCCCTTTTTTGGATTCTTTTGCTTTTTATAGATCTGATCTGTCAAATTAACCCTGGCTTTTCAATAAGTCAAATATAAATTAAATTGCAGTGATAGCTATAACTAATCGTAAAAAAATAATTGTTTATATTGACAATTATTTATAAATTGCTTTCAAGTATATTGAGCTAAAAGTAATCACTCTGTTGAGAGGTAATTATGAGTAAATTTGATTCCCGCTTAAAACCGGAAACACTTGCTCTTCACGGGGGGCAGGAGCCTGATCCTGTAACAGGTTCAAGGGCTGTTCCTATTTATCAAACTACATCTTTTCAATTCAGGGATGTGGATCATGCTGCTGCTCTTTTTGGCTTGTCTGAATTTGGAAATATTTATACGCGGATAATGAATCCTACAACAGATGTGCTGGAGAAAAGGGTTGCAGCACTTGACGGAGGAGTGGGCGCTCTTGCTGTTGCAAGCGGGCAATCTGCAACTACACTTGCAATTTTAAACATAGCAAAAGCCGGAGATGAGCTAATATCAGCTGCCAGTCTTTATGGTGGCACACATACGCTCTTTAATTATACTCTGCCTAAAATGGGCATTGATGTAAAGTTTGCAAAGTCCAATAATCTGATTGATTTTGAAAATAAAATTACTTCTGCAACAAAGGCAATTTTTGCAGAATCAATTGGCAATCCAAAACTTGACATAGCTGATATTGAAGCCTTGTCCAACCTGGCTCACAAGCATGGCATACCCCTTATTATAGATAATACATTTTCTCCATATACTTTGCGTCCCTT
>JBBAGC010000213.1:0-4579 GCA_041655115.1 Spirochaetota bacterium
GGCTCCGGTATTGCAGAAATCAAAGCCTTTGTATAGGGATGAAGAGAATTGGAGTATATTGAATCAGCATCTGTCATTTCAACTATACGGCCAAGATACATCACTGCTATTTTATCTGACACATGACGTACCACTGTAAGATCATGGGAGATAAACATATATGTAAGGTTAAACTCGCTTTGAAGATCAAGGAGAAGGTTGATGATCTGTGACTGTATGGATACATCAAGGGCAGATACTGGCTCATCGCAGATAATCAGCTCAGGATTAAGGGAAACAGCCCTGGCTATGCCAATGCGCTGACGCTGCCCTCCGGAAAATTCATGTGGGAATTTATCCAGAGCATTTTCAGGAAGCCCTACAATGTTTAAAAGTTTTTTAACTCTTTCAAGTCTTTCTGTTCTGCTGCATATTTTATGAATAACAAAAGGTTCCTCAAGAATGTATCTTACTGTATGACGCGGATTAAGGGATTCAAGCGGATCCTGGAAAATCATCTGCATATATTTACGAACAGACCTCATTTTTTTGTTTCCAAGGTTGGAAATGCAAATATCTTTGAAAACAACCTTGCCTGCAACAGGCGTGTAAATATTAACTATGGTTCGCCCAAGAGTGGTTTTTCCACATCCAGACTCCCCTACAATACCAAGGGTTTCCCCTTTCTTAATCTGAAAGGATACTCCATCTAAAGCTAAAACGCTTTTACTGCTTCTTTTGAAAATTCCCTCTCTTACAGGGAAATGAGTTTTTAAATCCTCTACAGAAAGAATAACATTACTCATAATTCTCTCCGCTTCTGTAGCAATACACTAAATGGTTTTCGCCAGCTTCAACAGCTTCGGGCTGTTTTTCATAGCATTTTTCAAAAACCAAAGGGCATCTGTTTTGAAAACGACAGCCTATAGGGTATTCAGCAAGTGAAGGAACCATTCCTTCTATGGATTTTAATCTGGTTTTTCTTTTATACTCAAACCTGGGAATGGCAGCAAAAAGCCCCTTTGTGTAAGGATGCATGGGATTTGCAAAAAGGGACTTTACACTTGCACTTTCAGCAATACGCCCTGCATACATTACAATTACATTATCACAAAGCTGTGCAATAACTCCAAGGTCATGTGTAATAAATATTACAGACATTCCAGTTTCAGATTGCAGATTTTTTATCAAATCAAGTATTTGTGCCTGTATTGTAACATCCAGGGCTGTTGTAGGTTCATCTGCAATAAGTATGTCCGGCTTGCATGCAAGAGCCATTGCTATCATGACCCTTTGCCTCATGCCTCCGGATAGCTGATGGGGGTATTCCTTTAGTCTCTGTTCAGGTTCCGGTATTCCCACCTTTTGAAGCAGCTTTAGGGATTCATTGATTATTTCAATTGTAGTCATTTCCTTTTTATGAAGATGAAATACCTCTGCAAGCTGTTTACCAACAGGCTGTACAGGGTTAAGAGCTGTCATTGGTTCCTGAAAGATCATTGCAATGCGGCTGCCCCTTGTTTCAGCCAAATCAGCTTTACTCATTTGAAGTATATTCCGGTTTTTATAAAGAATTTCTCCGGAAATATATTGCCCTGATGGTACAGGGAGCAGCTTCATTATTGACAAAGCTGTAACACTTTTACCACAGCCGGATTCACCTACAATTCCAAGGGTTTCTCCTTTTTTAAGATTAAAGCTGATATTATCAACAGCCTTGAGAACTCCTGAATCACTGGTAAAACCTGCAGAAAAATTTTTTACAGCGAGTATTGTATCATTATCATAATAAACCATAAATGATTTTACTTCTTTTTATATTTTGTAATTATTTTTGTCACTGGCTGAAAACTCTTGCCTGTTCTCATTGCCTCAAGGGTTTCTGCCTTAATATCTTCATCAATCCAGAAGTATCCACCTGCTGAAGGATCTTCAAAAACATCTGTTGTTGTTTTAAAACCTGGAACTACAGGATACTGTATCCAGCGCCAGTATAAAGATCTGAAAAAAGGAACAGTATCAAGGGGTATCCACCCTCCTGATTCATAGATTTTTTCCTGTATTTTATGAGACAGTTTTATAAGCTCTTTTTCATCTGTTGATTCCCGGTACTGGTCAATAAGCCTGTCCATTTCAGGATCATCCATATTATTGATGTTGTTGGTTTGTGGTTTGTTGGCATTATCTGAATGAAAAGACTGCCAGGGCGAGGGTCTGAAACTTGTTGACCATCCCATGTAGGCCACATCATGCATCTTTTCCATTATTTTTTTATATGATGTACTGGAATCAAGCAGTTCAAGATTAAGATCAATGCCTGCTTTTTTTGCTTCTTCCTTCATCACCACAACCCTTGGAGTAAAAAGCTCCTGCCCATAGGTAAGGGTTAATGAAAATCTTTTCCCGTCTTTTTCCCAAATCCCGTCAGACCCTCTTTGCCATCCAGAGCCTGTCATGTATTTTTCCACCTGCTTAATATCAAAATTTCTGGCTTTGATTTTATTATTGGTATATTCACCATATCCTGAATAAAAAGTATTAAGCCTTACAGACTCCCCTCTTAAAATCTGCGTATTAATTTTATCAAAATTTATAGCATGGGCAAGTGCGTATCTCAGATTAATATCCTTGAATAATTCCTTTCCAAAATTAAGATAAAGCCCCCAGGTTGGCTGCCTTGTGTCATTATAAAACCATAGTTTTTCAGCATAACCTTTGTTGAATATTTCTCCCTGGGCTTTTTCGTGCCATATAGAGGGGCGGGTCGCTGCGAATGTATCAATCTGCCCTTTCCTGAAATGTTCAAATGCCACATTAACATCTCTTATTACATTGAGCTTAAAGTAATCAACATTATATCTGTTTTTATAATACCTTAAATCAGCTGCCCACCAATCCTTTTTTCTTTCAAAAAGAAGATACTTTCCCTTGGAATAATCTTTCAGTATATATGGGCCTGTATTAGGTTCAGTTTCCCAGTTATAATCCTTAACAAAATCCTTATTAAGCTTGCCATAGAAATGCTTAGGCGTTGGTGAAATATTTGTTACAAGCCATAAGTCCGGGCTTTTTTTCGCTGCAGTAACTGAAATTATATTGTTATTATAGACTTTAACATTTTCTATCTCTTTGGAATAATAATCATTGTACCAGGGAGCGCGAATATAGCGCGAGCGCATAAACTCCAGAGTATAAATAAAATCCTCAGGTTTTACAGGATTGCCATCAGACCATTTAGCATCAGGATTGAGCTTGAAATACATGGTTTTGCCATCTTTCCCATAGGCCCATTCAGTTGCCAGTTCAGGGAGAATTTTTTCAGTGTCAGGATGAAAACCCACAAGGGACATCTGATTATTGAGGAAGTAGGATCTGGTGAAATTATTTGAATCAGGGCCAACAACCCTGAATGTAAGCGGGAAAGTAAGAATATAAAGATTAAGGGTTCCACCCTTTTTTGCCTTTGGAGATGCTATTACAGGCTCTTTGTTATTGCTTATCCACTTTAGATCTTCTCCAAGGGTATGTACTGAATAATCGAGTATTATCTCTTCAGTTTCATCAGAGAACTCCTCATCATTATCCTTGTTTTTGCAACTGATACAAAAAAATACAGTGATAAAAAAAACAAAAACCATGATAAATAATAATTTTTTGTTTTTATATCTGAACATTTTTGCTCCTCCATCTATTCATAGGTAATAAATCTCTTAGGATCAAATGATTCCCTTACTGCTTCACCAATAAATGTAACCATTGTTAAAACTATTATAAGTGCTGATATAACAGAAGCCCCAATCCATGGGGCAGTGATATTATATTCTGAAGCTTCAGAAAGAAGCTGTCCCCAGCTTGGAGTTGGAGGCGGCATTCCAAAGCCAAGATAATCCAAAGCAGTAAGGGCTGTAATTCCCCCTGCAATGGCAAAAGGCGCAAATGTTATTATTACAGAAACTGTATTTGGTAAAATGTGCCTGAATATTATTCTTGCTGTTGAAGCACCAGTTACCCTTGCAGCCATAACATAATCTCGTTCCTTTTCCTTATAAGTGGCTGTACGCATATACCAGGTCATCCCTATCCAGCCGAAAAAAACCATAATTCCCAAGAGTGAAAAAAAATCAGGAATTACAATTGATGAAATAATAATAATTGCATAAAGGTATGGGATGTTATTCCATATTTCAATTATCCTTTGTAAAAAGAGATCAAACTTCCCTCCAACATAGCCCATAAAACAGCCCACTGTAATACCAATAATATAATTTAATGCAAGAAGAATAAGTGAGAAAAATATCGCTATCCTGAACCCGTAAACAAGGCGTGCAAGTACATCCCGCCCTGACTTGTCAGTGCCAAAATAATGCTTTTGTAAAAAAGACGGAGGAAATGGAGGGAAAGATCCATCTTTAAAATTTGTTTCAAAAGGATTGTATGGAACAGGTGGTAAAACCACAAAGTTGTCTGAACCCTCGTTTTCAAATTTAATCTTAAGCTCTCTATAGTTTGTTTCATATTCATATTCCAGACCAAATTCTGAACCTGGAATAATTGACCCATATGTGGGGAAATAATATGTGTTGTTATATTTAACAAGAAG
>JBBAGC010000214.1:0-4575 GCA_041655115.1 Spirochaetota bacterium
GTAAAAAATTCATCTTCGCTTTCGCTTTTATATGCAAGCCTGGGAAGGTTTATTGTAACAACGCCTATACTCCCTGTAAGAGGATTAGCGCCAAAAAGTCCCCCTCCCCTTTTTCGAAGCTCCCTATTATCAAGCCTTAACCTGCAGCACATTGACCTTGCGTCCTCAGGATCCATATCAGAATTAATAAAATTTGCAAAATAAGGTATACCATACTTTGCTGTCATTTCCCAAAGATTATTAAGCTTGGGATTATCCCAGTCAAAATCCTTTGATATATTATATGTGGGAATAGGGAATGTAAAAATTCTGTTTTTCGCATCTCCTTCTGCAAGGCACTCTGCAAAAGCAGCATTAAACATATCCATTTCATCCTGAAATTCACCATAGGTGATTTCCTGCAGTTCACCGCCAATTATCACAAACTCGCCTGCAATAGTTGAAGGTGGTGTAAGATCCAGAGTTACATTGGTAAATGGTGTTTGAAATCCCACCCTTGTTGGAATATTCATGTTAAAAACAAATTCCTGCAGGCTCTGTTTAACACCTGCATAATCAAGATTATCATATCTTATAAATGGGGCAAGGTATGTATCAAAGTTGGCAAAAGCCTGAGCACCAGCAGATTCACCCTGCAGGGTGTAGAAAAAATTCACTATCTGCCCAAGGGCTGTTCTAAAATGCTTTGCAGGCTTGCTTTCAACCTTTCCAGGAACACCGGAAAATCCTCTAAGAAGCAAATCCTTGATGTCCCAGCCCACACAATAGGCAGAAAGAAGACCCAGGTCATGTATATGAAAATCACAATTAATATGCCTTTCCCTTATTTCAGGGGGATAAATTTTTTCAAGCCAGTATTTTGCAGTAATGGAAGTTGAAATATGATTATTAAGACCCTGTAATGAAAAGCTCATATTGCTGTTTTCATTTACGCGCCAGTCTGATCTGTCCAGATAATTATCAACAAGTTCAAGCCCTTCATCAATTAAATCCCTGCTCTCCCTTATTCGCCTGTGCTGCTCACGATAAATAATATAAGCCTTTGCAACCTTTGCGTGGCCTCTTTCAATGAGCATTTTCTCAACAAGATCCTGAACATTCTCTACTGTGGGAATTCTTTCATCTTTATATACAATTTTAAGAATGTCATAAACAGAATTAGCTACATTTTGCGCCATTTCTTTACTTGTTCCACCAACTGCCTGAGCAGCATTAAAGATAGCATCTGTGACTTTATCCAGGAGAAAGGGAACAACCCTCCCGTCTCTTTTACGGATATAATTGATATCAACTTCTGTTTTCATCAGAAAAAAACTCCGGGAATTAAAACATTTTAAACAAACAACTAATAAGTCTTACATCAACAATCTCTCAAAATTGTAGAACAAAATATTGCAGATTATATATTTTTTAATGCAGCTTTGCTGAATGAACACTTAAGAATAAATAAGTTTATTACAAAAATGACCTTTAAAGTCAACCAAAAATATTATGTCTCAAGAAAAAAACTTATAAAATTCATTTTTAATCCGATATTATATACATATAGGAATATTTATCCTGATTTGAACATTCACGAGGTTAAAACATGAAAAGCCTAAAAATTCTTTTTATAAGCAGTATCTTATCCTTATTCTTTTTATTAAACATTTCATCTGCAATGTACAACAATTCTGTTCTAGATACAATAAAGCCCAATGAAGCTGATATACCTGAAGGTTACTGCTATGGCATAGTTCCTGATTTTGCAAAGAATATGCTAAAAGAAAATCCCTGGAACCTGGACAGTAATGCCCTTAACAGGTTTGTACACAGAGTATATCCGGATGCAGATAAAAACAAAATGTCAGCAGTTCACATGACAATCATTGCCAATAAAAAAAATCCCTATAATGATGACATAGTATGCTATATTTTCATCTATAAAGATAAAACCTCTGCAGAAAAAGAAATAGAAAAGCTTAAAAATTTTGTTGGATACAATAATGACAGAGGAATTGTTTTAAACAGAGACAATTTAGCGGTATATCTTTTAATTGATAATACAAATGAATACAGGCACATAGAAAGTATATCAAGGAGCATACAAAAAAGAATTGATGCTTTATAATCAACAGTTCCGGATATTTTAATAGCAGTATAATTATTGCAGGAAAAATAATTTGATCAAAACCAGAAAATACCCGCTCATAATACTTATTACAGTTTTACTTTTAATCATCTCCTGTGGGCATAAAACATTTTCAATCCGTGAAAATGAAAAAAGAGATGATTATTTTATAATCTGGAGCTTTTCAGATATCCAGCCACGAAACAATGCTGAAAAAATCCACTATAAAATAGCAGTAGATGACACAAGCAGCATTTTTTCTTCTATAGATATTGCATTATGTGCAGGGGATATTGTACAAAAATCTGAATTTGAAGAAATATTTAGCTGGTATCTTGACACAAGATCTAAGGCTCCTGTAAAGGAATGGTTTGATATTGCAGGCAACCATGAGTGGCGCTGCATTGAGCTTTATAAAAAGATGATAAATGAAAACCTGAATTACTCCATTAAAAGGGGAAATATTCTTATACTTATGATGTCCAATGAGCAAAGAGGACGAAAAACCATTTTGTCTGATCAAACCTTTAACTGGTGGGCAAAAAAAATACAGGATAATCAGGATAAAATAATCATTACAGTAACACATGGCGCGCTTCCTGGAAGTGGCCTTACAGCTGGAAAAATAGACAGGCTTTCCATAGAAAATCCTGAAAGATTCCAGAAAGTTTTAAAAAAATATAATATGGATATATGGATTTCCGGACATTCTCACATCCCTGCCTGGATTCCTGGCACTGTGGTCATAAATTCCCGGCTTGGAGGAACCACCTTTATTGATAATGGTGCAATAAGAAAAGATTTTTTAACATCAATTCAATCCAGATTCTTAATATTCAGGGAAGGGAATAAATCAGTTCAGCTAAAAACAAGAAATCATAGCTCAGAAAAGTTTAAATCCAGAGATTATACTATCCCTGTTAAACATAGCTTTCAAAAAAATAAAATTAAAAAAAGCCACGACGAAAAAACTACTAAATTCTCTGGTTAAACATATAAATAATAATTCAAATTCCCATTCTTTACACTAATAAGAAAATAAAACCGGATGTTTAATAAAAGGCCAATAAAACTGTTGACCTTACCTCCCTAAAAATAAACATTTTTTAATTATTACATATAAATCAAAATTTTGTAATAATTGCCAAAACTTGATACCTTTGGAGGAAGTATGACATTAAATTCAGGTAATAAAAAATCCTTTTTTTTAATTATTTTTGCTTCTTTTTTAATGCTTTTTACAACACAGGAGTATGGCTTTTCACAGGAAAATGAACCACAAACCCAAATAGATATAACTGACAATAGAGAAAGTTCTTTTTTCCACAATGGTGGTCTTTCCACTGAGGTAAATCCCTTTTGGACACCAGAGCAAACCACCTTTAAAACAGGATTACGCTATTCAATTTTAATAGGTTTTCCTGCTGTTCATATTGCATATGGCTTCTTTGTCTGGGACTGGGGAACATCAAAAAGCTGGAGATGGGGACAGGAGCGATGGTTCCAGGGCGACACAGATTCAGGAGGAGCAGATAAAGCAGGACACTTTTATGCACACTACCTGATTACCCGACTTTCATATTCAGTTTTCAGCTACACTGAAAAAGATCAGAATATGGCTCTTGCATATTCTGCAATTACAGGAGCTGCTTGTGGTCTTATGATCGAAATAGGTGATGCTTTTACCGGAAGGTATGGGTTTTCCTATGAAGACCTTGTTGCTGATTTAGTTGGGGTATCTGCTGCAGTAATTCTGGATAAATACCCCCTTGCTGATGAATTTATAGGTATAACAGCTGAATACTGGCCTTCAAAAGCTTTTAGGTCTACCAGAAAAAGCAATGATAAACATATTGGTAATTTTGCCGGAGATTACAGCGGGTGGAAATATTTATTAAACTTTAAACTTGCTGGATTTAAATATATAGGCTTTGACATACCTGAGTTTATGCGATATATTCAGTTTGATTTTGCTTATTATACAAAAAATTATACTGATTATGATATGCAATACAGGCCTGGAGCAACTCCAAAGCGGCACTACTCTTTTGGAGTCTCTGTTAACATGCGTGAAGTAACAAAGGATATTTTTAAAAATTATAAAAAAGCAGCATGGGTTGCTGAACAGCCTTTTAAATACATACACGTGCCTGTAGGCTATAGAACAGAACATACAATTTAAGTTTATTAATCTTAAAAAGATAATAAGATTATTTTAATAATTATAAGGGGCTGACAATATTACCTGTTTTCCAGTAATTCAAAATGAGTAAAAAAAATGAAAAATATACTTCCTGAAATGAAATCCTGTAACATCCATGATTCTGAAATTCAATACCTTCATTATAAAGGAAGTGGTAATGCTCTTGTTCTGCTTCATGCAACCGGCTTTAACCCCTGGTTATGGCATCCTATAGCCAGGGAACTTGTTTCAGGCTTTGATATATATGCACCGTATTTCTGTG
>JBBAGC010000215.1:0-4568 GCA_041655115.1 Spirochaetota bacterium
CTGAATATCTATTTAATGATCTTGTTGATCAAAATGAGCTTCTTGTTGAATGCATGAAATATTACGCAAATATTCTAACTCCTTTTAGCCCAATGGTTACAAGAAAGATTGAAGAGGTTTTAGCCTTTAATTTACCCGTGGATTATATATGCACAAGCCATGGCATTATATGGAGGGACAATCCAGGGCAGATTATAAACCTCTATCTTGACTGGGCAAATAACTATCAGGAAAACCAAATCACTATTGTTTATGACAGCATGTGGGAAAACACACGCATTATGGCTGATAACATTATTCAGGGAATAAAAGAAGCTGACAGCTCTGTAAACATCAAAATGTATAATATTGCAAATAGCGACAAGAATGATGTGATCACTGAAATATTCAAATCAAAGGGAGTGCTATTTGGCTCATCAACAATTAACAGCGGAATTCTTTCAGGCATGGCAGGCCTTATGGAAGAGGTTAAAGGGCTTAAATTCAAAAAGAAAAAAGGCGCCTCTTTTGGAAGCTATGGATGGAGTGGTGAATCTGTAAAAGTTCTCAATGACCTTGCTATTCAATCTGGTTTTGAGCTGGCAAATGAGGGCTTAAAGGTTTTATGGACTCCTGATGAGGATGGTAAACAGCAATGTGTTGAATTTGGAAAAACATTTGCAAAATCTTTTCTATAAACCAGTTCCGGGAATCCTGTAAAGGATTCCCGGTAAACTTAAAGCGTATCCTAGCCTACTGCGTATAATTAAACTACACTTTTAATAAAAAACTATGAATAGAAAGCAATGATTTTCAAAATAAGATAAGTGTATTTTCTATTTTTCAAAATATTTAACTTTTGGCATATTTTTAAAATCCACGTCCTGTGTCCAAACAACAGCATCATATTTCCTTGCAGTTGCTAATATAATACTATCTGCCATTGGAATTTTATTTTGAAAACTAATAAGGGCGCCTGATATGGCAATTTCAGCATCCAAATCAATAACCTTACCTTGCTTCATTAAGGCAACTCCCTGAAGTGCACTATTCTCATTTGATTCTCTAAGTATTACTTTAAATACTTCATATATTGTAATGGACGGAACTAGTAATTTATTTATATCCAATAATGGCTGTTCAAACTTATTCGCATTCAATCCACCTGAGAAATACTCAAGCCATCCAGATGAATCTACAATATTCATACTCTATCCTCTTCACGATTAAAATGAATATCAATCCCTTTTAAAAATCCTTTCATTTCAGATATTTTTTTTTCAGGAATAAGTTCAATCCTGTCCTTATGCTGAATTATCTGCATCTTTTGACCAGGAATAAGCTTCAATGCCTCCCTGACATTTTTAGGTATTACAACCTGAAATTTGGATGAAATTTTTACAGCTTTCATTTTTCCTCCTTTCTTATCTTACCATAATAGATTAATATGATTAATAGCAAAAGTCAATCAGTTTCCTTTGTTTCTATTATGTAAACATCCATAAATAATAGCCATTAATAAAATTCTATTTAACTAAATTTTCACAGAATAATTAACATAATATTTTTTTATCACAGACAAAACTCAATAAAATTAATACTTTAAATTCTTAAATAATACTTGAACAAAGATAGAATTATCCATCCAAATAAAAGAAATAGATAGAGAGATTACAAACTTGAGTACAAAATTAAAAAAAAAGCCAGTTTAATTATAAGATAGAACTAAACATTAAGATAAAGAAATTAGAACAAAATAAAAACAAATTGCTTGAAGGAGATACACTATGAAGGAAACAACATTAAATGGTAAAACCCCTGATATAGCAGAAGAAAATATAAAAAAACTAAGACAAATATTTCCTGATGTATTTACAGAGGATAAGGTTGATTTTGAAAAATTACAGCAGGTGCTTGGAAATTATGTAGAGGATAACAATGAACGATACAACTTTACCTGGAATGGCAAAGGCCGAGCTTTGCGTTTATCTCAAACTCCTTCTTTGGGTACACTTAGGCCCTGCAAAGAGGAAAGCAAGAATTGGGACACAACCCAAAACCTTTACATTGAAGGCGACAACCTTGAAGTCTTAAAGCTATTGCAAAAATCTTACCATAGCAAAATTAAGATGATATATATTGATCCACCCTATAATACAGGGGGTGACTTTGTATATCCAGACAATTTTCACGACAGCCTGGAAAACTATAAGAAAATCACAAGGCAAATTGATGGTGATGGTAATAGGATAAGTACTAATACAGAAGCGAGCGGACGCTATCATACTGACTGGCTTAATATGATGTATCCAAGGTTAAGGCTGGCAAGAAACTTGCTAAGAGATGATGGAATAATATTTATAAGTATTAATGATAAAGAAATTGAAAATCTAAAAAAAATATGTGGAGAAATTTTTGGTGAAGATAATGAAATAGCTACTTTGATTTGGGATAAAAATCACAGCGCTCAAGCTGGAATATATAAAGTATATCATGAATATGTTTTAGTTTATTGTAAAAATATAAATCTGATTCCACGTCCAAAATCTCTTACAAATGAATTGTTTGAAGCAGGGGCTATGAAAAAAATATCAGGAAGACATCCTGCAACAAAATTTACTTTTCCTGCAGGAACTCGATTTGATGCTCCTAATGGAACGGATTTAGGTCAAGAATACGGAGATGCTGAAAAAGTTCGTGTTATTAAAGGAAGAATGTTAGCAAAAAATAATAAACTTTGTGAAAACGTAACTCTAGAAGCTGGTTTTACACAAGCAAATCAAATGTATAATTTCTTTTATGGGAATCGTGACTCTTTGGTAGACTCCCAAGGACAGAAAATAGTTGAGTTCTATTTTAATAGTACAGGAAAAATAAAAATAATAAAAGAAAGAAGCGTAGAAACACCTCAGACAACTTGTAAGTTTGGTACACAGGGGATGGCGTCTAATGCTCTTTCATCTTTATTTGAATTAGAAGAGAGCCCTTTTAGCTCACCAAAGCCTGTTGGCATGCTTGTTGATTTTATACAACGCTTTACTTCAAATAACGATATTGTGCTAGATTTTTTTTCTGGATCCGCAACAACAGCCGAAGCGGTAATGAAAGTAAATTCAATTGATAAAAAAAGAAAATTAAAATTTATTTTAATTCAACTTCCCGAACTTTTGGAAGAAAGTTTAAAACACGCTCAAAAGGATGCAATAAGAACTTTGCAAGTAGCAATTCAATATTTAAAAACAAACAAACTAAAACAAACAATAGCTGAAATTGGCAAGGAACGAATCCGTCGTGCAGGTGAAAAAATTAAGGAAGAAAACAAAGATAAAGAAAATATAGAAAACCTTGATACAGGATTTAAAGTATTAAAGCTTGACACCTCTAATATCCGCAAGTGGCAACCAGACCATGACAACCTGGAAAAGTCTTTATTGGACTATAAAGACAACTATGCAGAAGACAGAACAGAACTTGATCTTATCTATGAAATAATGCTTAAATATGGATTAGACCTTACCTATCCATTAGATGAGTTTACAATAGCTAATAAGAAAGTCTATTCTATAGGCTTTGGTATGCTAATGATTTGCCTTGATAATGAAATTACAATAGAAGTTGCAAAAGGCATTTTAGAAAAGGTAAAGGAATTAAAACCTGAAAGCACCAGAGTTTTATTCAAGGATAATGGATTTAAGACAGACAGCAACAAAGCCAATATAAAAGAAATATTAAAATCTGGTGGCATAGAAGAATTTATAACTTTATAAGAGGCAAAAAAATTGACTTTAGAATTAAACAAAAAAGAAATTAGTCCTGTTTATTCTGAAATTAAAAAAATTATGCTCACGGCTCGACAAGAAGTCTATCAAGCTGTTAATACGAGTCTGATAAAAGCCTATTGGGAAATAGGAAAAAAAATTATCGAAGATGAGCAAAATCATCAAGATCGTGCAGAATATGGGAAAAACCTGATTAAAGGATTATCTAAAGAGCTCACCAATGAATTTGGGAGAGGATTTTCACGCTCTAATTTACAAAATATGAGAAATTTTTATTTAGCCTATCCAATTTGCCAGACACCGTCTGGCAAATTGACCTGGTCTCATTATTGCGAGCTTTTACTTATTTCAGATACAGACAAAAGAAATTTTTATGAAAAAGAAACTATAAATGCATCCTGGTCAGTAAGAGAACTTAAAAGACAGATACAAACATCTTTATATGAAAGACTTTTGCTTTCTCAAGGACAAGAGAATAAAAAAATTGTATTGGATCTTGCATTAAAAGGAAATGAACTAACTAATCCTAAAGATTTAATCAAAGACCCTTATGTATTTGAATTTTTAGGCATCCCCGAACACAAACCGATCCTCGAAAGCGATCTTGAAAAAGCCTTAATAGAACACATAGAAAAATTTTTACTCGAACTTGGTAAAGGCTTTATGTATGTAGGTTCACAACAAAGAGTTACTTTAGGTAATACACATTACTATGTTGATATGGTTTTTTACAATAAAATTCTACGCTCATATGTTTTAATAGAATTAAAAACAGGAAAACTTATGCCAGAAGCAGTAGGACAACTAAAT